>JBMOLK010000166.1:0-11944 GCA_049325575.1 Bacillota bacterium
AGTCATTATCGTTTATATTGATAACAATTGCAGGTATTTCCTTAAGTCCTGCCATGGTAGCAGCTCGAAGTCTCCTCTCTCCGGCTACCAGCTCATACATGTTTGTTGATATTTTTCTTACATTGATAGGTTGAATTACTCCGTACTGTTTTATTGATTCACAAAGTTCTTCTAAAGAAATTTTGTTGAATTGTTTTCTGGGTTGATAGGGGTTCGGTCTAATACTGTCAATATTCACGTAGGTAATGTTTTTTAACTCTTCTGTTTTTTCAGGCTTTGCAATTTGTAATCTGTTCTCTAACATAGGGCACCATCCTTTGTAAATTTATTGTATTTATCATTTGTTAAAGTAAAATTAACTTTACAAACTTAACCAATATTAATTTCATAAAGGACATATTCGCCCGTAACTTTTTAATTCCTCTTTTTTAAAATAAGAATCGTTCGTCCAAATGCGCTATATTACTGCATTTTACCGCTTATATCAAAGGATCTTTTGATACTTTACCAGACTTTCTTGGATATTTTGTCGGTGTTTGTCGAAACTTTTTTACCACTACGACATTTCTTTTTATATCGCTAGAAGGAAGAACAAACTCTTTAACATCTTCTATCTTTCCTCCAAGTATATCCAGGGCTTTTTTAGAATTGTCAATTTCCTCTGTGCTGCTTCCCTTCATGGCAATAAAGTATCCTCCTACTTTAACAAAAGGTAAACAATACTCCAATAAAACAGGCAAGTTGGCCACAGCTCTTGCACAGGCTATATCAAATTGCTCTCTATAGTCTGCTGCCACCCCTTTATCTTCTGCCCTTGAATGTACTGCCTTTATTTCTTTAAGGCCAAGTTCCTTTATTACTTGGTCTAAAAACTTTATCCTTTTTTCAAGTGAGTCAAGCAAAGTTACCTTAAGATCAGGAAACACTATTTTAAGTGGTATCCCGGGAAAACCTGCACCTGTTCCTACATCTATAAGCTTTGTACCTCTGTCTTTGATAAACGGCGCAATGCTCAATGAGTCAATAAAATGCTTTATAATAATTTCCTTATCATCTTCTATTGCAGTTAAGTTTATTTTTTCATTCCATTCTTTTAAAATATCCTTATACTTAAAAAATTTGCCTGCTTGTTCTTCACCTAGCACAATATCAAACTTTGATGATCCCTCTAATAAAAGTTCTTTCAAACCAAGATCCTCTTTTTCCACTTTCATACTCTCCATTCGTAATTTACTTTTGTAACCTGTGAAATAGGATTGCTGAAGTAAAGCTTCACTGGCCAAAGAAGGAATACTTCCAGGTGAGAAAATCCGGCTTACGGGAACACTAAAAATAATAGAAGGATTTTTTCACTGGCTTTAAAGCTTTATGGAAGTAACCTCTTTCACAGTTTAAAACTTTACTTATTTATTTCGTTGAAATTTCTTCCTCTATTTTGCTCCAAAAAGATTAAGAGCACTGAAATATCTGAAGGAGACACTCCCGAAATCCTTGATGCCTGTCCTACCGATTCGGGCTTAACCTTATTTAGCTTCTGCCTTGCCTCAAGCCTTAAGCCCTTTATCTCATCATAATCTATATTTTTACTAAGCTTTCTTCCTTCAAGCTTTTTAAACTGCTCAATCTGGAGCATCTGCCTTTTAATATAGCCTTCATACTTTACCGATATGGAGACCTGTTCTCTAACTGAAAAGCTTAAATCAGGCCTGTCCTCATCAATTTCTCCAAGAGCATCATAATCAAGTTCCGGCCTTCTTAAAAGGTCACTAAGCTTTACTCCGCTCTTAATTGGTGTACTGCCCCTCTCTTCAAGGAACTTATTTACCTTCTCACTAGGAGGAATGTTTGTCTTATCAAGCCTTTTTACCTCTTCTTCAATTTGCCTTCTCTTTTCTTCAAATTTTTGGTTTCTTTCTTCACTTATCAAACCAATTTTATAGCCGATAGGAGTAAGCCTTAAATCAGCATTGTCCTGCCTTAGGTAGAGTCTGTATTCCGACCTTGAAGTCATCATTCTATATGGTTCACTTGTACCTTTTGTAACCAGGTCGTCTATCAATACCCCTATATAGGCCTCCGATCTGTCTAATATAAGAGGTTCTTCACCTTTTATTTTTTGTGCGGCATTTATTCCTGCCACAACGCCCTGGGCAGCAGCCTCTTCATACCCTGAGCTTCCGTTGATCTGTCCTGCAGAGAAAAGACCGTCAACATTCCTTAACTCCAACGAAAGCTTTAGCTCTGTAGGATTTATGCAGTCATATTCTATAGCATAGGCATTTCTCATTACCGATACATTTTCAAGCCCCGGAAGGGTCCTCATCATTTGTATCTGAACATCTTCAGGAAGGCTTGTGGACATACCCTGCAAATACATCTCCTGAGTATTTAAGCCCATGGGTTCAACAAATATCTGGTGGCTTTCCTTCTCTGCAAATCTTACAACCTTATCCTCTATGGATGGACAATACCTTGGCCCGATACCTTCAATCATTCCGCCAAACAGCGGAGATCTGTGAAGGTTTTCTTTAATAATCCTGTGGGTTTCACTGTTTGTATAGGTAAGATAGCAGGATATCTGTTCTTTTTGAATCTCTTCGGTTTCAAAGGAAAAAGGGACTATCCTTTCATCGCCGGGCTGCTCTTCCAGCTTGGAAAAATCAATGCTCCTTTTATTTAGCCTGGCAGGTGTACCTGTTTTAAATCTTAACAACTCAATTCCCAATTCCTTCAAACTATCCGATAGTTTGTTTGCAGGAAAAAGCCCGTCAGGTCCCCCACTGTAGCTTATGTCCCCGATAATAATTTTTGCTTTTAAATAAGTTCCGGTGGTCAGTACAGCAGCCTTACATTTATAAATTGCACCGGTATGAGTTTTTACACCGGTAATTCTTCTTTTGCCTTCATATTCCTCCGTAAGCAGTTCAATGACTTCAGCCTGTTTTACATCAAGGTTGTCCTGCTTTTCAAGAGTATTTTTCATCTCAATCTGATAGCTTCTTCTATCTACCTGCGCTCTTAAGGAGAATACTGCGGGACCTTTTGCAGAATTTAAAATTTTGGATTGAATAAGTGTTTTGTCGGTGTTTTTACCCATCTCACCGCCCAAAGCATCTATCTCCCTTACAAGATGCCCTTTTGCTGTTCCCCCTACGCTTGGATTACAGGGCATGTTTGCTATGCTGTCCAAATTGATTGCAAAAACTACCGTATTCATGCCAAGCCTTGCTGATGCAAGTGCCGCCTCACACCCTGCATGTCCAGCTCCTACAACTGCAACATCATACTCACCTGCTATAAACTCCATAAACTATCCCTTCCATTAAATAATATCGTATTTTATTTACCCAGACAGAATCTGCTGAAAATCTCGTGCATCACATCTTCCTTAACAGATTCACCGGTAATTTGTCCTAAATAATCCGCTGCATTTATTATATCTATTGTTATAAGATCTAAAGGCATTCCGCCATCAATTGCTTTTACTGCCTCATCTATACTGGATATTGCCTTATCAATCAAGCTTTTATGCCGTACATTGGTCAATAAAACCTCATTATTGAGGTTCACTTCACCTTTTACGAAAAGTTCGGTTATTGCATCTCCCAGCTCTTCCATTCCTATATCTTCTTTTAGTGACGTCTTGATATATTTCTTCCCTTTTAGAGAATTTTCAATGTTTTTGATTTCTTTAGGGCTTACAAGATCAATTTTATTTATAAGAACAATTACCTTTTTATCTTCTATCCTATCTAAAATCCTGGTATCTTCCTCACTAAGACCCCTTTCTACATCTATCATCATAATGATAAGATCTGCATCATCTATAGCCTTATGGGCTTTCTCAACACCTATTCTTTCCACAACATCCTGTGTTTCCCTTATTCCTGCCGTATCAATTATCCTAACGGGTATGCCGTTTACATTTACATACTCCTCAATTATGTCCCGGGTAGTGCCGGGTATATCTGTTACAATAGCCCTGTTTTTCCCGGACAGCTCATTTAATAAAGAGGATTTTCCTACATTGGGCCTTCCTATTATTACTGCATCAATACCTTCTCTTATAATTCTTCCTTTTTCAAAGCCTTTAATAATATTATAGAGCTTTTCTTTTACTTCCTTTATTTCCTTGTAAATCTTCTGGCCGGTGATCTCCTCAACATCGTGCTCCGGGTAGTCCACTGTAACTTCTATATGCGCCAATAATTCAATAAGCTTGCTCCTGGCTTCCTTTAATCTTCGGGAAAGTTTTCCCTCCAGCTGGTTAACTGCAGCCCTGGAGCTTTCATTTGTTTTTGAGTTTATAAGGTCGATTACTGCCTCTGCCTGAGATAAATCAATTCTTCCGTTAAGAAATGCCCTTTTGGTAAACTCACCTGGTTCTGCCAGCCTGGCGCCTTGATTTACCACCAGCTCCAATATGTTTTTTAAGACTACCATTCCGCCATGGCAGTTAATTTCTACAACGTCTTCTTTAGTAAAGGTATTTGGTTTTTTCATTTTTGCAATAAGAACCTCGTCAACGGTATCGCCGCTTTTTGGATCAATAATTTTTCCATGGCTTATTGTATGTGTCTTAAGCTGCTCAAAATCTTTCTTACCTTTAAATATCTTTTGGGCAATCTCAAATGCATTCTCTCCACTGATCCTTATGATTCCAATACCACCTGTACCTTGAGGTGTAGATATTGCAGCTATTGTGTCCTCTTTATACATCAAATCTTCCTCCAAAAAGGAAACATATTTCCCTAGGATTTATTAAAAATTATGCCTTTATCATTTCACTCCAAGAGACCGAAAAATGGTTCAAGAAATAATTATCCTGAACCACTCTTAGTATATACCTAATATTATAAATATAATCTTGATCTTTGTCATCAATACTTCCTATAAGAAAATTACTATTGTCTTACTTAAGAGCAATTATCACTTTTCTATTAGGTTCTTCACCTACGCTATAGGTTTCCACATATTTGTGATTTTGAAGGGATGAATGAATTACCCTTCTTTCATATGGATTCATAGGTTCAAGAGTAATATTCTTTTTGTATTTTATTACCCTGTCAGCTAACCTGTTTGCCAGCTTTACCAATGTTTCTTCTCTTTTTTGCCTATAGTTTTCAATATCAATTACTACTCTTTTATAATCTTCCTTGCTTTTATTGATAACAAGACTGGTCAAATACTGAAGAGAGTCCAATGTTTCCCCTCTTCTGCCTATAACTATACCTATATCATCGCCCTGAATTTTTAAGAGAACAGAATCATCACTCTCTTCTACCAGGACGTCTGCTTCAACTTTCATTTTACTGAACAAATCCAACAAAAATTTCTTTGCCTTCTCGCCGCTTGACTCTTTTATAGTAACTTTAACTTTAGCCTGTTTGGTTCCTATCAAACCAAATATGCCTTTAGTTCCTTCATCAACCACTTCTATATCAACACTGTCCCTATCGACATTTAACTCTAAAAGAGCAAGATCTATTGCTTCCTGTACCGTCTTAGCGGATTTCTCAACACTGTATGGCATTTATCTAACCTAGGCCTCCTTTTTTTTCATAATGAATTTGTTAATAAAGAACTGCTGGACTATTTGAAAAACATTACCTGTAAGCCAGTACAATCCCAAGCCTGCAGGGAATTGAAACGAAACAAACAAGGTCATTACCGGTGCCATAAGCATCATATTCTTTTGCATTGCAGCACTCATATCATTTGCATTATTTTTATTATTCTTTAATCTCGGTGTTGCCATCTTTGTTGATAAATAAGTTGTAATAACTGCCAGTATAGGTATTATTAAAAGCGGTAAATACTGAGCCATTTCAGGACCAAACAAATCACTGGGATTAAATTTTGGAACCAGCCCCAGATTTAATCCTAAAAACTCCAAATCTATACCAGCTTGAGGCGCAGCCGGAATCTGTTCGTAAAAACCCTTTATCCTATCAGGTGCTGGTACTTTATCTATAAGGGTTTTTATTTCTTCTGCAGTTTTACCCAGCATATAAGTAAGCGGCTTACCTATTACATATATCAATGAAAAGAGTATGGGCATCTGTACCAGTATGGGCAAGCAGCCGCTTGCAGGGTTATACTTGTGCTCCTGGTACATTTTCATCATTTCCTGGGTTTGTTTTTCCTTGTCATTTTTATATTTTCTCTGTATTTCTTGCATTAATGGCTGCAGTTCCTGCATTTTAGCCGTCGACTTGTACTGCTTTATAGTCAAAGGTAACAGAGCCAATTTAATGAATATAGTAAATAATATTATTGCTACTCCGTAATTATGAAAAGCCAATTTGTCGTAAATAAAAAATAATATCTGTCCTAAAAATTGCGGTATAAAATTCATTTCCTTTATTACCCCTTTTATTATTTAACCGGATCATACCCTCCCGGGTGAAACGGATGACATTTCAGTATTCTTTTAAAGGCTTTAAAACTTCCTCTAATTATACCGTACTTATCAATAGCATCAACTGCATACTGCGAGCATGTAGGATAAAACCTACAGCTTGGCACAGTTTTTAATGGAGATATCCATTTCTGGTACAATTTAATTATAAGTATTACCCATTTTTTAAACAATACCATTTCTCCTGATCGAAAATGTTTAATTTTTTTAATAAAAATTTCATTTCCTTTTTAACATTTAAATAATCCGGCGTTTGATCACTGCTTCTTGCAACAAAAACCAAATCATATCCAACCTTTATAAAACTTTCGTAGAACCTGTAGCTTTCTTTTATAAGCCTTCTTACCCTGTTCCTTTTAACACTTTTACCGAATTTCCTGCTCACTGTTATGCCTATTCTATTGGAGTCCGATCTGTTCGCAAATATATATAGCACCATGAATTTTCCTACAAAAAACTTACCTCTTTTATATAACCTTAGAAATTCGCTATTCTTTTTCAATGGAACAGTGTTTTTCATTGCTACTCCTTAAAAGAAAGTTTTTCAATAATTTAAACAAAAAGACCACAATTATGCGGTCTTACGCTGAAAGAACTTTTCTTCCTTTCAATCTACGCCTTCTTAAAACTTTTTTTCCATTAGCTGTCTTCATTCTTTTTCTAAATCCATGTTCCTTTTTTCTTTGTCTTTTCTTTGGTTGATATGTTCTTAACACAGTAGCACACCCCCAATCCTTTCTTGTTGTATCCAACCAGTTTTATAATAAGTAATTAATATTATAAACAAATCCTATTATAAAGCTTACTTCTACAAAATACCCTTTTTTAAGGTAAACTACCCTATCGTAACAAACCTTGTTAAAATAACGTATCAATTATATATTAAATCAATAATTAATGTCAAGAAACTATTTTTGTGGATAATTATAAAATTGATTTAATTTTTTTGTGGATATCTTTTATATTTTGTGTTGAATATTATGTAAAAGTCTGATAATATAATTAATGCCTGTTGATAACTCACTAATTATCAACAATATAATGTTGATAATTATATTAATTTTTTTTGTTTTATTTATTAGCTTTATAAAAAATTTATATATTTTACCATTATATTATATGTTTTTTTTTTAATGTTATACAAAATTATTTCATTTTATGCTTAAGTTTTCTTATTTCTGTCAATGATTTTATACGTGGTAAATTTAACTTTTTTATTTGACTTTTTTACTTTTAAATAAAACAAAAGATAAACATTGCATTTAAGTTATTGATGAATTGCTATTAACTAGATAACGGTTAATAGCAAACTAATTTATTATTCTTTATTTAGAAATAGTTTTTGGAGGAATAATATGAGTGTCCAGATAAACGAAATATGGCAAAGAACACTGGGTTTATTAAAAAACGAGCTTACGGAAATTAGCTTTAACACCTGGATTAAGACTATTGAGCCGATGTCTTTAAACTCTAATACTATCAATCTGGCTGTACCTGCGGAATTTAACAAGGGAATACTTGAATCAAGATATCATACTTTGATAACAAATGCCATAAAACAAATTACCTTTAAAGAATATTCCGTTAAATTTGTAGTTCCATCTCAGGAAAGTACGGGTAAAACATCAGGACAGGCTGAAAACAGCAATAATGAGGAAGTAGTAATTTCCATATTGAATCCCAAATATACATTTGATACATTTGTAATAGGAAACAGCAACAGGTTCGCCCATGCAGCAGCTTTAGCAGTAGCAGAATCTCCAGCTAAAGCATATAATCCTTTATTTATTTATGGAGGAGTTGGTCTTGGGAAGACCCATCTTATGCATGCTATAGGTCATTACATATTAAATCAGAATCCTTCGCTAAAGGTTTTGTATGTATCATCCGAAAAATTTACAAATGAGCTTATCAATGCCATAAAGGATGACAAAAATGAGGAGTTCAGAAACAAATATAGAAATATAGACATACTTTTAATAGACGATATTCAGTTTATAGGTGGTAAAGAAAGAACTCAGGAAGAATTTTTCCATACATTTAATGCCTTATATGAGGCCAACAAGCAGATAATTCTCTCAAGCGACAAACCACCAAAGGATATAACTACTCTTGAAGAGCGTTTAAGGTCCAGGTTTGAGTGGGGTTTGATAGCAGACATGCAGGCCCCTGATCTTGAAACAAGGATTGCAATCCTAAGGAAAAAAGCCCAGCTTGAAAACCTGGATGTACCAAATGATGTAATGGTTTTTATTGCTGACAAGATTGCGTCCAACATCAGAGAATTAGAGGGTGCTCTAAACAGGGTCATAGCATATTCGTCTCTTACGGAGAATGAAATTTCAATCGACCTGGCAAGCGAAGCATTAAAAGATATTTTATCTGCTAATAAAACAAGAGTGCTAAACTCTGCCACAATTCAGGATGTTGTGGCAAGATACTTTGATTTAAGGCCTGAAGAGTTTAAGTCAAAGAAAAGAACAAGGGATGTTGCTTATCCAAGACAGATTGCAATGTTTCTTTGCAGAGAACTTACAGACATGTCTCTTCCAAAGATAGGTGACGATTTTGGAGGAAGGGACCATACTACAGTCATACATGCCTGTGAGAAGATACTGGTTGATATAGAATCAAATTCTGAGACCAGAAGAGCGGTAAGTGAGCTTAAAAGGAATTTATTAGGTAAATAATCCGTTTATTTTATAAAGATCGTTTCGGCATTCATTAAGTTTATTAAATCTTTAAGCTAATTAAGCTTAGGACTTAGTGTTAGTGTTAGGCGATTTTTATTCTTATATTAAGATAAATTTTAATAAAACGGATATAAATCTGACTTATAAACAGAAATTGTTAATATGGGGACAACTTCGTGTGGGTATTGTGTGTAAAATTTGATTTAAGTTAAACTTTGGTTAAAGTTGTTGATTATTTGATACAACATATCTACATTTTAGTAACAGCCAAAATCGTTGAATTTTAAGGTTGGATGGCAGTTATACACAGAATCAACAGCACTTATTACTATTATTACTGATTTTAATATTACTTATATAAATAAAACGGGAGGCATTCGTAACATGAAAATTGTATGTTCTAAGGACCATTTGATTGAAGGAATAAACATTGTACAAAAGGCGGTATCAACAAAGACAACATTATCTATATTAGAAGGTATATTATTAGAAGCAGGAAATGAATTTAAAATGACAGGAAATGACCTTGAAATTGGAATAGAGTGCTTCATACAAGCAGATATAAGGGAAAAGGGGTCTATAGTACTTAACTCAAAGATGTTGGGTGACATAGTAAGAAGACTTCCGGAATCTGAAGTCTTAATTGAAGTTTTAGAAAACAATACAGTAATAATTGAATGCGAAAATTCCCACTTTGAGCTAAGAGGACTTCCATCTGACAGTTATCCTGCTCTTCCATCCATTAAGAAAGAAAATACTTTTAAAGTAAGTCAAAAAGTTGTAAGGGAAATGATAAGACAGACCATATTTGCTGTAAGTGTCGATGAAAATAGACCTATACTGACGGGATCTCTAATAGAGTGCGTAGAAAACCGCCTTACTTTTGTATCAATTGATGGCTTCAGGTTAGCCTTAAGGAAAAGCTCAAATATAGATGAGAATTCTAATTTCAGTGTAGTTGTTCCCGGAAAGACCCTCAATGAAATAGTAAAAATACTTCAGCCTACAGATGAAGAAATAATTATATACACATCGCAAAACCAGATACTTTTTGATATAGGAAAGTGTAAAGTTGTTTCAAGACTTTTAGAAGGAGAATATCTTAACTACAAAAGTATAATACCAAAGGAATATGAGACCAAAGTTAAGGTGAATACTAAAGATATTCTTTCAAGTTTGGAAAGAGCTTCGTTAATTACGGCGGATGAAAAGAAGTATCCTGTAAAGTTTAATGTAACTGACGAAAAAATTATTATATCTTCAAATACAGAGATTGGAGCTGTAAGGGAAGAAGTTAGGGTAGAAGTTAGTGGAAGTAATCTTGATATTGGATTTAATCCAAGATACTTTATTGAAGCACTTAGAGTAGTTGAAGATGAGTCAATAGAGATTTATTTTACATCAAGTATAGGTCCATGTACAATAAAACCAACTAGTGGTGATGGGTATGCATATATGATTTTACCGGTTAGAATAAAGAATGATTAGAGGAAAAAAGAATGAAAAAACTTTCAATAAGTACTGAATTTATAAAGCTTGATCAATTTTTAAAGTGGGCTGACGTAGTACCTACAGGGGCAGATGCAAAATTATTGATTTATGAAGGTAATGTAAAGGTTAATGGAGAAGTTGAAATAAGGCGGGGGAAAAAGTTAAGAAAGGGAGATATCATAGAAGTAGAAGGTGACATCATCCAAATTGAATAAAGTTTGGAGGTAAGTTTTTGAAAATAGAGAGTTTAAGTTTAAATAACTTTAGAAATTATAAGAATTTAAAGACTACATTCTCCAAAAACCTTAATATTATTTATGGTGAAAACGCTCAAGGGAAAACCAATATTATTGAAGCTATTTTTTTATGTGCATCAGGGCGTTCCCACCGCACATCAAAAGAATCGGAACTAGTTAATGTAAACAGCAGCGGATTCTATGTAAGACTTCATGTAATTAAGCAGGAAGAAGATAAGACAATTGAAATATCCTATGAAAACGGAAAGAAGAAATTAATTAAAATAAATGAGATTCCTGTACGTAAGATCGGGAACTTAATGGGAAATTTGTTAGCTGTAGTTTTTTCACCTGAAGACTTATTGATAATTAAAGAAGGTCCATCACAGAGAAGAAGGTTTATTGATATTACAATAAGCCAGCTTAAACCTTCATATTTTTATGACCTTCAGATATATAACAAGCTTCTTTTACAACGTAACACTCTTTTAAAAGAAATTCATAAAAATAATAATTTGATTGATACTCTTGAAATCTGGGATGAAAAAATTGCCGAAGTAGCAGCAAAGATTATGATAGTAAGACATGATTTTATAAATAAATTATGTGATGTTTCAGAAAAAATTCATTATAAGTTGACTAATGATAGTGAAAAGCTTAATATTTTATATAATCCATCGGTGAGGATTGAAAAATTTAGTGATATTAATAAATTAAAGGATATGATAATTACTGAATTTACAAAGTCCAGGGCACTTGAGCTAAGAAGGTCTATTACATTGATCGGTCCCCATAGGGACGATTATGAAATGGTACTAAATGATTTGAGTTTAAAAATGTATGGCTCACAAGGACAGCAAAGAACTGCCATTCTATCCCTTAAGTTTGCTGAAATAGAAATAGTAAAAGATGAAACTGACGATTATCCTGTTTTATTGCTTGATGATGTGATGTCAGAACTTGATACAAAGAGAAGAGAATACTTGTTTGAGAACTTAAGTAAAATACAAACATTTATTACATGTACTGAAAAAGATTTTTTTGATAACAAAAAATATGGTGATACTATATTTATAAATGTTAAAAGCGGTGAGTTAAATATT
>JBMOLK010000167.1:0-11831 GCA_049325575.1 Bacillota bacterium
TTCTTTCTATTTTCTTTTTCAAGGTAATCCTCCAGTATCTTCTGGAGATTCAAAACGTCACTCATTTCATAATATCCTGACTTATCACAAATAAATTCTATTGCCCTTATCGCTCCCAGCGCAAAAGCCTTTCTCGAAAAAGACTCGTGGGATATTTCAATTTTATCATCTTCTCCTACTATCAGGACTTCGTGTTTTCCAACCACTCCACCTGCCCGCACCGCACTTATGGGTATTTCAGTATCATCAATACTAATACCCGTAGAATCAAGACCTTTCTTAATTTCCTTCGCAATCTTTACAGCAGTACCGGATGGAGCATCCTTCTTATTCTTATGATGAATTTCGGTTATTTGAAAATCATAATTGTTAAGGATACTTGCAGCCAAATGTGTTAAAAGCATAAGTACATTTACCCCTAAGGTTATATTAGGAGCATAACAGATAGCATTATGATATTTTCTTGTAAGTACAAAAAGCTTCTTTAGTGCCAGATTTGAAAACCCAGTAGTTCCAACGACGATATTTACCTTCATTTTTGAAAACAGCTTTGCGTTTCTAATAGTTGCTTCCGGATTTGAAAAATCTACAACAACATCAGGCTTTGTTTTGAATATGACCTGCTTTAAATTGTCTTCACTATCAACTATTATTCCAGAATTACTGCATCCTATAATATCGTCCAGGGATTTCCCCAACTTTTCACTATTAGAACTACAAACTACTGATACAAGCTTCATATTTTTCTGGTTCAAAATAACTCTGGCAATTTCCCTACCTGTCTTCCCAAGCCCTACCAAGCACACTCTAATCATTTGACATCCCCCATTTCATCTTAGTTTGCTAGTGTCATAAAATGCTGCAGTCATATCCCTGTCTTAAGTCTTTAATACTTTAATAGGCTTGTATATAAAAGTAAACTTTACTTTCGTATAAACTATAAAAGCCGCAGAGAAGTATCTGCGGCCTAAAACACATAAATGCGTCCACACTCCTCCTTCAACGCTTACGAGGTTAGCTGACGGATTTGGATCGAAAGAGAATGACCCTACCTAGCAAATGCTAAGATTCACCCCAAAAATTGGTTCCCCCGTTCAATTAGATTAAGCGCTCAAACACTATTAAATTTTAATCACTACAAGTGACTAAGTATTAATATTCCACCAACTTATTAAAACCAAACATCGATTAGTCTTCTATTTAATATTATGTCACTCGGTGTTAATATATTATATGCAGTTATATCATTATTGGCTATACTTCTTAAATAAATCATCCAAAGCTTCTCTTAACAGGAAAGCTTCCGTCTTATCGCTTTGTTTTGCAAGCTCTGCAAGCCTGTCAACCTGGGTTTTCGTAAAGTAGCTGGATTTTAAAACCATACTTTCTGCTTCCGATAAGCATACTTTGTTTTTTCCAAGCTTTTTTGCCCTAAAAAGTGAACTGTCGGCTACTCTGAAAAGCTCGATACTGTTCTTGGCATCTCTCGGGTAGCTTGCTATTCCACAGCTTATGGTAATATAAACATTTTCAGTCCTGTCTTCACAGTTTAAGTCGAAGAAATTGTCCGACAAATACCTCCTTATTTCTTCAAGCTCCATAAAGCTTCTTTCTGCACCTTTATCGATAAGAAGAAGGCTGAATTCATCTCCCCTTCTCATAACCAAATCCGACTCAGAGAGGTTTTGCCTTAATACGGAGGTAAGCTTTTTTAAAGCCTCATCACCTATCTTGGATCCATATGTTCTATTTATATTGGCAAAATTATCAATATCAACAATGGCTATGCTAAAAGGTCCATACCCTTCAGCAATCAACTCCTGCACCTTGGCACTAAACTGTTCTTTTGAAGATAGATCAAACTCCATAAATTCCTCCGATTATATACAAGTGTATCAAATTTATATATATATGTCAATATAAATATATGCAAATATATCATATTTATATGCTTTTTCTTGAAACCAAGATTAACTCTTAAACTTGTAAGTCAGCTTAACAAAAGCCTTCTTGATAAGCTTGGCTATATTATATAGAATTAGTATTAACTCCACAGAAGCAAGAATAAGGAGTAAAATTGTAATTTCTCTGTAGTTCATCATCTTCTGCAGAAGTGACGATAACATACTTACCGATGAATATATATTGGTATTGGGATAGAGGCTTATTTCAATAACCGTACCATCCTTTAACGTGTATTTGGAAGTCCCTAAAACTTCTTTTTTTGTTATAGGGGGCTTTAGGTTGTCACTGATATTAAACTCAATATTCTTTATATAGTTTTCTCCTATGGGAAAAGTATAATAATAATCACTTATACTGATTAAATCCACGTATTCATCACCAATCTGCACTCTCTTTAGCGGCTGATCCTTAGAAACAAGAATTCCGGTCTTGTAATTGTTAAAGCCATAGTCCAGAAGTTTGACGGAATCACCATAGAGGTTCTCCAAAGGTGAATCAAGCACTACACATATAAGCCTCTGGTTATTCCTGGTAGCTGTAGTAATTGCAGTATGCTTGCTTCTCTCATTATAACCGGTTTTACCCCCGTCAACGCCATCATATCCGCCAAAAAACAGCTCGTTACTATTTACCAGAACCTGTGTTCCATTTTGGTCTGTCCAAGGTTTTGCATTGGAGGAAAAAATCCTGTCAAAGGCAGGAATCTTAATAGCATGCCTGATCAAAAGAGCAACATCATAGGCCGTAGTATATTGTGCCTCATCATATAACCCCGTTGGATTCGTAAACTTGGTGTCAAGCATGTTAAGCTTCTTTGCCTTGGCATTCATAAGTTCTACAAAAGACTTTTCATCTCCGCCTATAAACTCTGCCAAGGCGTTGGCGGTATCATTTGCAGAAGTAAGTACGACTGTGTATACCAGGTCCTCAACGGTATACTTTCCTCCAACTTCAAGGTTTAATATGGAACCTTCTACAGAAACAGCTTTCTTACTCACTGTAACTTTTGCATCAAGCTGTTTTTCCATCTTTTCTATAGCGAGCAATGCTGTCATTATTTTATTTGCGCTGGAAATATGAAGCCTGGCCTTTGGGTCTTTTTCGTAAAGTACCTGCCCTCTTTGGGACTCTACAAGTATCGCGGAAGGCGCCTTAATTTCCGGCGCTTGTTCATCACCGTATACCAACCCTGCCCAGGAAAAGACAACAAATAATAGAACTATTGCACACTGTAATTTTAGTAAGATTTTCTTAAACATGGCTAACCTCATTCAGATCTACTTATAATGTTTCAGGGTAACAATTACTGCTATAATCCAGTTTTTTATGATTAAAACCTTACTTATAACTCTGGTTATACTTTAAACTATATTATAGTACTTTAGCATCATTATTACAACTTATAATATTTTTTATATTAACCACTTTACAGAACTTAAAACTTAAATTTTCATACAGGGATGAAATCATTTTTTCTATTTTTTAATTTTTTTGAATTTCTTTGTTGTTATTAAGGAAAACTAAAAGTATAAATAGGAGGTGATTTTATGCCTGATAAGAAAGAATTTGAAGAAAATAGAAAAGAACTTAAAGATAACCCTTCAGGTATATATGAATTTGCAAACGATAAATTGGGAGAAAACCGGGATCCCTACTATGAACACATAAACCCTGATAAAGCAAATAAAGAAAAGAAAGGTAATAAGTAACAACATACCTAAAACAAGCAAGCAATGTGAGAGAATTCATCACACGAGCTTGTTTGTTTTTTTATCTGCCCTTTTAATTTCAAATTTCGTGTGATAATATATAAAACTAGATTATATATTAAAATATAAACCATTCAAAGGGGTAATCACTATGTCCAAAGTTGCTGTTATAAGGTGTGAAAGCTATGATTATAATATTGTAAAATCAGCTGTAGCCAGAGGACTTAAGCTTATCGGAGGTCCGTTAGCCTTTGCCCGGCCAGGTGAAAAAATTCTTTTAAAACCCAACCTTCTTTCAGCAGACCCTCCGGAGAGGTGTTCTACGACACACCCATCCGTCTTCAAGGCTGTAGCAGAATCCTTTAAGGATGCAGGCATAAATCTGACCTACGGTGATTCACCTGCTTTTCATAAACCTCTGACTGCTGCACTTAAAGCCGGAATAGAACAAGCTGCAAGGGAACTGGATATAACCCTTGCTGATTTTCAAAACGGAAAAGAAGTCTTTTTTGAAGAAGCCATACAAAATAAAAAGTTCATAATAGCAAACGGTGTCTTAGAAAGTGATGGCCTTATAAGTCTTCCGAAACTTAAAACACACGGACTTGCTAGAATGACCGGCTGTATAAAAAACCAGTTCGGTTGTATTCCAGGACCTCTTAAAGGTGAGTTTCACGTAAGAATTCCTGATGCTATAGACTTTTCAAAGATGCTGGTAGACCTCAATGCCTTTATTAAACCACGCCTTTATGTCATGGACGGAGTTGTTGCTATGGAAGGTAATGGCCCTAGAGGTGGAACTCCTAAGAATATGAATGTTATTTTGCTTTCGTCAGACCCGGTTGCGTTGGATGCCACTGTTTGCAGGCTAATAAACCTGGATCCGGAGTTTGTCCCCACCACCAGGTTTGGAAAAGAAGCCGGGCTTGGAACATACAGTGAAGAGGAAATTGAGATAGTGGGCGATAGCCTGAACAGCTTTATTGATTCCAGCTTCAATGTCAAAAGAGAGCATGTGAAACCATACAAAGCCGGAGGAGTTATTCAATTTCTTAGGAACACTTTAGTTCCCAAGCCTTATATCGAAGAATCGAAATGTATCAAGTGCGGTGTCTGTGTCAAAATGTGTCCTGTTAATCCCAAAGCATTGGATTGGCATCATGGAACCAGCGATGCACCTCCCACATACATCTACAAAAGATGTATAAGATGTTATTGCTGCCAGGAGCTGTGTCCTGAAAGTGCAATCCTTATAAGGGTTCCCTTTATAAGAAAGCTTTTTGGAAAGTCGTAATTATAGTTCCATCTCTTTATCATTAACCAGCCGAGATATTCACTGGGATGTTCAGGTTACAAAAATCTTGAATATCCCTTGATGCTTCGCAACCTTCTACCGGTCCTCTTTAAGATCTCTTATGAACTTTATCTGCATACTTCTTAAACTTTGAAGATATAGCCTTATCAAGTTTTGGTTATGGGCATCTATACATGTTATCTTAAGTCCATATTCAAAGTGTCTTTGCAGAGTTTCCTTTCTTACAATATCAGCCTTTAGGTGAATAACTGTTTTATCAACCGCCTCGTCTATTTTTATCTCCTGGAAGGTTGGATAAACACAAACCTCAATATTCTTCTTAAGTGGAAAGTCAACATTTGAGTTAATCAACAAACCGTCAAAACTCATATTTTTTACTGTTGCAATATATGTTTTATTTGAATCGTCGCTTTTAATATTTGCATAGAAAGATACCGGAAATCTTTCGTGCTCTCTCTGGTCTTTCAGGGATTTGATACCCTCTACACCAAGCTTGATATAACTTCCGTCCGGATCTATCCCAATAACATTACAGCTGGCGATATAAATTTCACTGTCTTCTTCAAACCCCAATACAACAGGATCTCCTTCCAGGAAGTTCAGTACAGCGAAATCTTTGGTAAGCTTTACAACCAATAGTTCGTTGTTTGCCTGTAAAACTACGCTTTTAAACGATGTTTTGCAGGAGTAATGGCGAATGGAAACAACTTCTCCTACTTTCATATTGCTTTGTACCTCCTATACTTCTCTTACAGCTTTTATACCTGTTAATTATTCAAAGCTTTCTCCTGTTCGTCCTTTAAAATCTTAAGATGCAACTTAAGTGAATTCTTTGTATTAAAATCTTTATAAAAGATCTTCAAACCATATTCATAACTGCTCATGACACTCTTTTTACGAGTTACTACCCCCGTGAGCGGAAGTACTCTCTTGTCTATATAAATGTCGAGCTCAATCTCCTGGCCTTCGGTAAACTCATCCTTAGAAACAATGCCCAAACCCTCAAGACTTAAGTTCTTAATAAAACAAACGCTTCTTTTCCTGGAACTATCGGATCTTACATCAGCATATAACGATACCGGAAATCTTTCATAGACTCTTTTATCAGTAATGAACTCCGTGTTATCAATCTTAACCTCAACTATACCCTCTTTTAAGTTTATAACATGAATAATACACTCTGATATATATATTTCATTCCCAACTTGAAATCCCAGGACAATCGGGTCCCCTTCAAAGAGGTTATAAGCCGAGAACTCTCTGGTAAGCTTTAGAGTAACAGTGTCATTGCCTGCCTGAAAAACTACACTTTTAAACGGGCTACCTTCGGAATAGTGAGCTACTGTGACAATTTCTCCATCTTTTAGCTGCATACCTACCTCCGCTATAAAATTTGGACTCAGCCAGACTTTTAAACATAAGACAAGCTATATAATTATTTTCTACAAATGCCTTAAAAAATCCTTCTTTTAAATATAAATAAATACGTCTTACTTTTATTGTAAACTATGATAAAATAAAATATAATGCCATTGTTCAACATAAAGTCTATAGGAATCTAGTATAATAAATAAGTAATCTGCAAATCATTAATGCAAAAGATGGTGATAATAGTTGAATAAAATTGTGTTCAAAGCTTATGCAGTAACCAACGAAATTGACCTTAACAAAATAGCAGCCCAGTGTAATATCCCAAAAAAGTATACCTGGGAGGAACCTCTTATTCTGCACGGAAATATCTTATCCTCTATCCTTAAAAAAGATGTGCATGATGAACAGAGGGTACTTGTATTCTCGTTTGGAAGCATAGTATTTATAAACAGCCCACACAATGATGAGACTATCTTTCTTGAATATTTGAAGAATATCAAAGGCGATATGGACATTAAGAACTATGATAAGTACTCTGATGATTATGAGCTTCACGTTAGAGAAGGCCAAAGCATAGAGTTAACCGACAAGTACATAATTGTTCCTGGATTTGAGTACTTTTATCCTGAACTGATTTCAACCGTTATCGCAAAGTCAGTAGCCCTTGAAAAGACCGAGGCTCAGCTTGGAAAAATACTGGACAGCCTTGAAGCTATGATTGATAAGCTTGAGAGGGGTAGACTCAATATTGGCAACAAGGAAATCGCTAAAACAACTTCAAAGATTGTCCGGCATGAGTACAATACTATAGCTTATATTATGATTCTGGATAAACCGGATATTACATGGACCAATAGTGATGCTGAAAGCCTTTATAATCAGATGTCAGAGTTTTTTGAGCTTAATGACAGGTATATAATACTAAAGGAGAAGACCAATATTCTCAACAGCATTATAGACGGATTTTCTTCAATAAGCCATTCAATGAGAGGCCTTTTCGTTGAGTGGGTTATAGTTATATTAATTCTGATAGAAGTATTCTTAATGGTTGCAGATTTATTGAAGTAAAGGAAACGGGTAATATGAGAACCATAAATTTTAAAAGCTATAAAATTGCCTCATTCCTTCCTTTGGAAAGGATTGCTGCTTTTCTAAAAACCCAGATACAGTTTAGCTGGAATGAATATATCATGTTAAGCGGTGACCACCTTAATATGATATTAAAATACCATACTGACGGCAAGTATGCGTATCTGTTTAACTATGGATGCATCTCCTTTGTCAATTTTGATGATAATGAGGTATATACATTTATCAGGTATATTGAATCAATAGGTGCTAAGGTTAATTCCGGTCTTATTTACAAGTTCCGTGAGAGCCATATAATAAAAGTTGATGACAACTTAGCCTGTAAGCTTTGGAGAAAAAATGATAAAGAGTATAAATACAGCGAATGCATTAATCATATTGTTTCGGTTGTTCTTGCAAAATCCACAGAATTATACATGTTTGAAACCGAATTAGACAGGCTTTTGGACAATGCAGAAAAATTCATTCTCTTTCTCCAGAAGGGCCGCTTAAGGTTCTACAGAAAAAAGTCCTCAATCATCGTCTCCAAAATACTAAGGTTTGAATATGAAAGTATCCATAGCGTGAGAATTCTTGAGCGCCCCGGGTTTGTAGAACGAAGTTTGGAGTCAAAAGAAATATATGATGCTTTGTCACACCACTATCAACTTGACGACCGTTTTACCATACTTCAAGGCAAGATAAATGACTTAAGAGAGATTTTAAGGCTTTACTCATCGTTAAGCCACAAACAATCACAAAGCAGGCTTTATCTGTTCGAAATATTTTTACTGTCTTTATTCCCGGCATTCCATATTATCAGCCATTTTTTGCATGCTCCTTAAATTAAGCTATGTTTATCCCTTTTAGGTTGATTAAAAAACAAAAAAAGATAGAGAAAACATTATAAAAGCCTTCTCTATCCCTTTAATAATAAAATATGATATCATTTGGTTATTAACTAATTTATTGCCAAACTAAGGGCATAATAACCATATAAGCAATAGTATAAGCAAAATCTAATTTATCATATTTAGTGCAATGTTTGCACCGGGAAAACTTATGCTTTACTAATAATAAGGGAAAACTCACTTATAATCAATGAAATATTTATTCCTCCATAAACATATTCTTCATCTTTAACTAAATAAAATCAAGTGTCCACTAAAATAATAGTAGTAAAGCCAGCAGGGCGGAGAATATCCGACATACTGACTTTACTCCATCATAAAGGGGGTACAAGTAAACTGATGTATCCATCTAATAGACTCCCCGTTTACTCTATGGAAAATGATATATCAAGCAAGTGGCCATCCATATTAAAGGCCAGCTTACTTGACCGGATCCTGTTAACCAGAATACAAATCTTTTCACCAATCACTAGAGTCGGCGTAGAAATATGGATGTGAGAGTCTGCCTTAACTTTTATTAAAGCATTTCCTGCAATTATGTTAAGCAGTTCTCCCATAGCACTTTTGGCCATATCATCGACACAGTTACATTCCATGCCACCAAGCATAGCAGAAACTATCTTTAAGGCTGCAGACCTGCCAGCCGTAATGACCATGTTTCCCTTCATGGCTCCGCTGACACCCATAATAACATTGAAATATTCAGCACATATCAAACGCTCGTCATCAACTTCTCCGTTAAATACCGGCGAAAGACCATACATAGGTAAAACCTCAATTGTCGTTTCAACAATGGCTTTCTTTATATCCATTGTTTAACACCCCTTTACTTAATTAAGAAGGTAAATATTTATCATAACCATTATTTACAGCTTAACCATGGAGAAATATTATAGACTAATCCTTAGTAATATGAATAAAAACTCAAACGGTTTAAATAACTAAACCAAAATAATCCTTATACCCCAACAATATTTCTATGAATAGATTCTTTTGAGTTGTCTCTATAAATAATTATAGCCTAGAAAATTTTTCTATATATATTAATACGACCTAATATCAATTTTTCCTTCTTAATTTTATAAAAAAAATACATAAATTTTATTGTAAGATTTGTACCCTTTTAACATATTCCGCTTAAAACTAACAATGCTAATTTGTTGTATACTCCTTAAGCAGCTTATCCTTAAGGTTCCATAAGTCTTCGGATAAATCTACATAATATCTATGCGGGTTCTCAAACCTCAACACTTCATCCCAAAGACTGTCAATTTGCCTCTTGCAGTAGTTTCTTATTTCCTTAATATCAGGCAGCCTGTAAACACAATTGCCTTTATCAAAAATCCTGGTTTGAAGTTCCCTGGCATAGAAGTTACTTACAATCTTCCTCTTCCATGTATATTCCGGGTCGAAAATCTCATAGGGCTTGCTATCATCTATCGTCTCATTGGAATTTGTGACTACATCCGCTATCGCCTTATTGTTGTGTCGGTCAAACAGTCTATATACCCTCTTAAAGCCCGGATTTGTAATCTTGGATACATTTTCACTAAGCTTGATTTTAGGGATTATCTGTCCATCTTCCTCTACAGCAACAAGTTTATATACTCCTCCAAAAACAGGTTCTGTCTTAGATGTAATGAGCCTCTCGCCTACACCAAACATATCAACCTTTGCACCTTGCAGAAGGATATCCCTGATTATGTATTCATCAAGTGAATTTGAGGCAATAATCTTACAGTCGGTATAACCTGCTTCATCAAGCATTTTTCTTGCCTCTTTCGATAGATATGCTATATCACCGCTGTCTATCCTTACGCCCTTAGGTCTTAGCCCCCTCGGAACTATTTCTTCATTGAATACTCTAATAGCATTGGGGATTCCTGATTTTAGTACATTGTAGGTATCTACAAGAAAAGTACAATTATCAGGATAAGTCCTTGCATAGGCCCTAAAAGCTTCAAGTTCGGTTGGAAACAACTGAATCCAGCTATGAGCCATTGTTCCAAGTGCGGGAACTCCAAAATCCCTGTCTGCTATAGTACATGCTGTTCCACAGCATCCCCCAATATATGATGCTCTTGCCCCAAGAACTGCCCCATCATAGCCTTGAGCCCTTCTTGTACCGAATTCCAGCACAGGTCTTCCCTGGGCTGCCCTAACAATTCTGTTGGCTTTAGTTGCAATAAGGCTCTGGTGGTTAATGGTCAGTAAAACCATGGTTTCTATAAACTGGGCCTCTATAACAGGTCCCCTCACGGTTATAACAGGCTCATTAGGAAAAATAGGTGTACCCTCCGGAACCGCCCATACATCGCAGCTGAACTTGAAATCCTTCAAATATTTGAGAAAATCACTACTGAATATATCTTTGCTTTTTAAAAACTCAATGTCCTCATCCTCAAACTTAAGCTTGCTAATATATTCAATAAGCTGTTCAACTCCTGCCATAATGGCAAAACCTCCGCCATCAGGAACTCTTCTAAAAAACATATCAAAGTATGCTATCTTATCTTTTAGTCCGTTTTCAAAATAACCGTTGGCCATTGTAAGTTCATAGAAATCCGTCAACATGGTTAAATTATCCTTATCATTCCAATTCATTCTATTCATATCAGTTCCCCCATCCCTATCTCTTGATATAAATACGGTTTACATGTATATGTTATTATTGTTTTGTTATTATCATTATAATACTATTTAAATTCCATGTCAATAGCTTAGTTGGAATTGTTATTTCAAAGACAGTGAATTAAGAGATGGTTCATACATATAAATTCGATGAACTTGCGGAAAGCTACATAAATATTAAAGCAGCCCAAATTTAAAATTGAACTGCTTTAGCGGCATTCTATTACATCTTTGGAAGTTCTTTTTCAACCAGCATATAAACCGGTACTTCCTTCTTCTCGTTATTTTGAATATATGAAACTTCTGCAGTATTATTACTTAAGACATTCTCTATCCATACCGGGGAACCCTGGTACAACACTTCAATTACTCCATCCGACTCCATTATCTGTTTAGCCCTGTTACTATCCATTTAAATTCATCTCCTATCTTTTTTCATTAGTATTGCCTAGTTTTTTTACTCTTATGAATGATTGAAAACCTTTTTTGGTTTATTAAAAGTACAATAATGAGTTTTCATGCTCCTCTTAAAACAATATTAATTTTTTATCATAAAATGATAAATTTATTATATTTATTTCTCCCGACCCATTAGTGTATAATCAATATATAAAATAAGTTTACAAAACATAGTTATTTAATACTAAAGAAAAATCTTATAAAGTGTTTATAATATATTTATTCGTCAACATTTTTTATCATTGTTTTTGTTATCAATAGTAAGATCTTACTTTTTATATCATTTATATTCTTAAGTATTTAGTGTTTTTATTGGGGAGTAATATCGTGTAGTAGAGAAATATTATATTTATATTTCGGGGAGAATTTTATTTTTTAATTTGATGCGTGTAAATACATAAG
>JBMOLK010000168.1:0-11806 GCA_049325575.1 Bacillota bacterium
TCATTTAGCAAATGTACCCATGACATATAGTTGTTCAGCTCTGCTTTATACTTGTCTATCATATTGTCAGCTTTTAATTTCCATACATTTTTTCGGGTGCCCTTATTCTCGTTGTTTTCAGCAAGTTTATCCAATGCCTTGATCCATAACGTTATATCCCCATGCCCGTTTTTGTCAAAGCCTTCAAGGTATTCATCAAGATAAGCCGTATCAGCGTACGAATCTTCCGTTTCCTTGCTTATTAGGCTGATAGTGTCTCTGATTCCATATACAAAAGCCTTATCCATAAGAGGTTTTTTAAGGTATTCAATTAACCCTTCCTTTAAAGTGATAAGATAACAAACAAAGTTACCACTATCGACCGTAGATATATACCTTGGCCTTAATGTATTTAAAGTACGTGTATCATACCAGTTATAAAGATGCCCATTCCATTTTTCCATTTTTTCAATAGTTGTTACAGTCTTTGATACTATATCACATAGCTCTGAAGAACTGATATAGCCAAAATCCCTGGCTGTAAGAGCCGCCAGCATTCCGAGCCCAATATTGGTCGGTGATGTTCTATATGCTATGCCATTTGGAGGATCCTCCTGGTAGTTGTCCGGGGCAAGGTAATTATTCCTTTGATCCATAAACTCTTCATAGTATCTCCACGTTTTTCTTGCAATCCTCCTAAGCTCAAGTTTCTCCTCATAAGCTAAAGGCCCCTTAACATAATTCTCTTCTTTACTTACCCTGTAGGCAATAAACGGTGACATTGTCCAAATTACAAATAGATGCAAAGCAAGTACTACCAAAGCAGGCTTTAACCATATTGCCAGTCCTACAATTATCACAGCTTCCAGTATTGCCGACCTCATTCTAAGAACATATCCTCTAAGGGAGTTTTTTAATGTCCTTTCAGCATCTAATGCAGTTACCCACTCCAGCATATTCTTTTTTGTTATAAAGAGTCTGACCAGGGTTACAGCTACTGCATTAACCATCAGGTAAGCCTGATACGGCAAAAAAACAAATTGCAGAGTCAACTGAAGAAAAGCAGCTTTTAAGCCGCATATCACCGGTGTATACCTCTTTGCCGTAATGGTTCCAAAAGGTTTTGATATAATATAGTCTATACTTCCAGTGATAAAAGGAAAATACACACTAAAGAGTATAAATCCCAGCCAAAATAGGATATTACCAGGCAGTATGCTGAATCCCAGAGCAATAAGTACCATAAGTGAAGGTGCTGCAAGACTTCTTCTTAGGTTATCTAGTATTTTCCACCTGGTTATTAAAGGCAGGGGGTTTTTTATACTACTACCCTGTCTATTTCTTACATACCTCCCCAACCATGGTATAAGCTGCCAATCACCTCTTACCCAACGGTGGAGCCTCATTGCGTATGCATTAAATTTTGAGGGATATCCGTCAACCAGCTCCAAGTCTGTTACAAGACCTGCCCTGACATAGGAGCCTTCAAGGAGGTCATGGCTTAATACTGCGTTTTCAGGTATGGCATTCTTCAAGAGTCTTTGAAAAACAGCAAGGTCATATATACCTTTTCCGGTAAAAATACCTTCTCCGAACAGGTCCTGATACACATCAGAAATAGCGCTTGCGTATGGGTCTATGCCTTCTTCACCTGCAAAAATTCTTGAGAACAGCGATTTATTGACACTTTCTATGTCAAAGCCAATCCTGGGCTGCAGTAAACCATATCCTTCAGTAACTATTCCCTTATCTTCATTAACTATAGGCCTGTTAAGCGGGTGCGCCATAGTACCTATTAGCCGTCTGGCAGTACCTAAAGGCAGTATGGTATCAGCGTCAAGAGTGATAACATATTTTACATCAGGCAGTTTTGAAACGTCCTCTGACATTATAGTGTAGCTTGTTTTTTTTGAACCCAACAGCATATCGTTGAGTTCTATAAGTGCACCTCTTTTTCGCTCCCATCCCATCCATTTATTCTGTCGTTCATTAAATTGCCTGTGCCTGTGAAAAAAATAAAATATATTCTCCCCGTTTTTGCTGTATTTTTCATTGAGCTCCTTTACCTTTATTATAGCAGTATCAACTATTCTTTTATCTCCTGCTGCCTCTTTAGCAGGTGAATCCTTGTAATCACCAGCAAGAGCAAAATAGAGGTTACGCTCCCTGTTTGCAAGATAATATACTTCAAGGTTCTCAATAAGTTCCTTTGCTCTCTTTTCGTCAGGAAGCAAAGCGGGTATAACTACCAGGGTTTTTAAGCTCTCCGGTATACCATCCCTTAGCTCGAGCTTTGGCAAAAAAGATGGCTTATACACATGGCTTAAAAGCCAGTTTATACTATTGACCGCAATATCCGCAGCAGGAATAAGTACAGCCATTCCTGCAATCAAGGCCAAAAGAATCTCATATCTTCCATTAGTGTTATTTTGTACATACTGCATTACATATCCGGTTATCAGAAAAATGATAATACCGATAGAGCCTATATAAAGAGCTGTAGGATGACTTCTAACTGCGGCTTTAACCCTACCAATTAGCCCTTTGTAGTAGCCAATTTCCTTTTCCAGTTCCTTTATGCCTTTATCTACAATATAATAACCCACATGGCATATACGCCTATCTTCAGCATCTCCCTTATTTTGTGATCTTCTCGCAAGTTCCAAAGCTTTTTGTGCAACATGGGTTTCAGAAACACCAAATTGGCTAGCCAGCTCTTCCAGCCTGCTTCTGTAATAATCCCTCGATGGGAGGTCCATAGATGGATATGTCCCGTCGGGGTCTTCCCGTAATATTTTCTCAACCCTGCTAAGTGTTTCAAAAATTTCTACCCAATGAGTTGTTGATATAAACTTAAGACTGATTATACAGTTACCGATGGACCCTTTCCTTATTGTCTGTTCATTATGCTCCTTACGCGTAACTATGTCTATGTTTGTTCCGCTTTCTCCAAGTCTTTCATCTATATAGCTAAGAACATGAGAATAAGATCTTCCCATTTTTCTAAGCCTGTACGCCAGATGTTCTATAAACGCAGAGCTAACCTGGTATTTTCCTTTCAGCTCGCTATCTATAGCATTTATAAGCTTATAAATATCCCCGTTGTCATCATCATACCCGGCAAGAATACCCTCAACCTTACGCCTTTGTTTCTGTGAATCCTCTACCTTTTCACAAAGATACCTTATACTTTCTATAAGAGCAAGTTTGATCATAAGTGCAAGAGCCCATAATTCCCTGCCTGTAAGCACATTGTTGGACTGGTATGCATTTATGTAGTTTATAAGAACCTTTTCATCAATCCGACCGTCAGTGTGTGAAACCAATTCCAGTGCTATTGAATATATCCTTGCATGACCCCTTAAAGGTCCACAGCTAAGCATTGGAAGACGTGAGTAAAATTCTTTTGTTAAATCCCTTCTTAAGCTCTTAACCTGTTCCTCTATAATATAAAAGTTGTCAAGCAGCCACTCTGAAGCAGGTGTAGTAGATATACCCTTTTGAACATCCTCATTTAAGTCTTTGTAAACTGACATAATATATCTATAGTTTTCATTCATTCTAGGTATAGGCCAGTTAAAAAGGTTCAAGCCTTTAGAGATAGCATGGTCATAAGCTATCTCCCGGGCATGTGCCTCAAGTTCGTCACAAGTAAGGGAAGCATCTTTTATCCTTATTAACTGCTTATCCCTGGTTTTAAAAATCATTAACCAGAATAAATATAAAGTTAGCGCAAAAACAATCAATATAATAAAGTTTAGTTGCATTGCAGCGTACCAACTCCTGTTTCTAATTTTCAAGTTTTTATTTTCCCATTAGCCAGGCAGAATTTATATAATTGCATTAACATAAAAACCTGCTAATCGTAGAAGCATGTTTTTAGTATGTGCCAAATAGAATATTTCAAAACATATAAGTATCAAAAGAACTGGCTCATTGATAAGTATACCCACTATAGGTACAATTTAACGAAAAAAACAGAAGTATGTAAACATTTAATAGAACTGTATAAAATTCATTTAAAAAACACGTAAGGCATGGTTTAAATCCTACTGTCCCTGCATCCTGTTTCTCAAAACTTCATACATCAATATACCTGCTGCAACTGAAGCATTTAATGATTCGGCTTTTCCAATCATAGGTATTCTAACCAGAATATCAGCAAAATCTTTAACTTCATCACTTATGCCATTTGCTTCATTGCCGATAATAACTGCTATATTATTTTTAAAGCTTAAATCAAAATAATTGAACTTACCTTCAAGATGTGCAGCATAAAGTCTTACACCCCTGACCCTAAGCTCCTTCAGAGTTTCAATAGTGTCTTCACAATAGCATATGGGAACATGAAACAAAGAACCCATTGTGGATCTTAACACCTTTGGATTATAAACATCTACACACCCCCGAGACACTACCACTGCAGTAGCCCCTGCTGCATCAGCCGTTCTTATTATCGTCCCCATATTCCCCGGGTCCTGGACAGAATCAAGTATTACAAAGAAATTATTATCGTCATATACTTCCATAAGAGAGTAGTTTCTGGTATGGAGCACTGCCAAAACACCTTGTGGACTCTCTGTATCCGATACTTCCTTAAAGAGCTTATGAGGCAGGGTAAAAACATCATAACCTTTTATGCTTATTCTTTCCAATAATTCTTTACCTCCACTTGCATTGACAAGCTGTTCGGAAACAAGAATTTTATTTATTTGGATACCTTCTTTGACTGCCTCTTCTACAAATCTAATACCCTCTATAAAAAACATCCCTTTTGCTTCTCTATGTTTCTTTTCCTTTAAAGACTTTACTTCTTTTATCACCTGATTTTGACTGCTACTGATAAAATTCATCAAATCACCTCTAAACAATTCTAAAATTATCTTTAGTATTCCCGAAAGCCTTTATTCTCACCTTAAAGTAATACTTCAAAGCCTCTATCCATTATTTTAGCAGCCCCGCTGCACCTGTCAAATCATACAACGAAAAAAGGAGCTCTTTTGAGCCCCTAATATTCTTAACTTTAATTATTTTACTGTTTTAACCTTTTCAGCAAGTTTTGCAAAAGCACCTGCATCATTAACAGCCATTTCAGCCAACATTTTCCTATTTAAGGAAACTCCGGCTTTCTTAAGCCCGTTCATAAATTTACTATAGCTTAAGCCGTTTATTCTTGCTGCAGAATTTATTCTAGTGATCCATAGCTGCCTAAAGTCTCTCTTCTTAGCTCTTCTATCCCTGTACGCATAAACCAGTGACTTCATTACAGCCTGATTTGCTATTCTGAAATTCTTACTCTTAGCTCCGAAATAACCTTTCGCAAGCTTCAATATCTTTTTATGTCTTGCACGTGTCCTTACGCCACCTTTAACTCTTGCCATAACAGAACTCCTCCTCTTTACTTGTATGGAATCAACATTTTGATTACCGCTTCATTTGCAGCAGATGCAATTGTTGACTTCCTCAAGTTTCTTTTTCTCTTAGTAGTCTTTTTGGTCAATATATGACTCTTATAAGCTTTAGATCTTTTAACCTTACCTGTTGCGGTTAAACTAAATCTCTTTTTGGAAGAGCTGTGCGTTTTAATCTTAGGCATATTAGATTTTCCTCCTTAAATTCTATATTACTGCTTAGGATTGAGTATCATTAACATACTCCTACCTTCAAGCTTAGGTTTCTTTTCTACTACTCCTACATCTTTTATAGCTTCCGCAAATTTCTCGAGAACTTGCTCCCCTAATGAGGTGTAATTCATTTCCCTACCCCTGAACTTAACACTAACCTTAACTTTATCGCCATCATTTAAGAATTTAACAGCATTCTTTACCTTAAAATTAAAATCATGTTCTTCAATAGAGGCAGACAATCTTACTTCCTTCATGCTGATAACTTTTTGGTTCTTACGCGCTTCTTTTTCTTTCTTTGCAAGTTCAAACATATACTTTCCATAATCCATTATCCTGCATACTGGAGGTACTGCCTGCGGAGCTATTTTAACAAGATCCAGATTCTTTGAATTTGCAAGCTTTTGTGCATCTTTTGAAGACATAATACCTAACATGGTACCGTCAGCATCAATCAGTCTTACTTCTTTATCTCTTATTTGCTCATTAATCATTAATTCGTTTTTGTTAATAAAAAACACCTCCGGGCTAATTTTCGAGATTTTTGCGCAAATAAATGCAAAAAAGCGGATCGAAGAAACGATCCACTCAACTCCCAATACGCAAAGCTATATTGTACTAACTTTAAGTATTAACCTTACTGAAAATTGTTCGTAAGGTGAGAAGTGGATAACTTCTTCTTCATTTTCGCTTTTATATGATATCAGATAAATCAGGTACTGTCAAGAACTTTTTAAAAAAGGGGATGTGTTTAGTAATTAACATATATCGTCAAACACAACAGGAACCAATTCTTTAAATTTATTCAGCAAGGGTACTGCAATTTCTCTCATCTGGGGATGAGATGCAGCTGCAGTCCTTAATTTGAAGAAATGCCTCCATTCCCTAAGGTTCATGGTCATAACCAGTTCTGTCTTTAAAGAGTTTGGAAGAACACTTCTTGCCTCCTGCGGAGTTGCACCGGCTTCCAATAACTCCATATATTTTTTTTCGCAAAATTCCATTACACTTTTCCAAAGGTCATACTTTCTTTTTCCGTCTTCAGTGTTTACGTCCCAAAAACACGGTTCTATATATGTAATCTGGTTTGAAAACTTGTCCTTGCCATAGTTGCAGTATCTGGTGCTTTCCTGTGAATACGAAGCCAACCTGTGTCTTACAATCTCATGAGTTACACCCCTGTCACAGATCACCTTTACAGTTATCGAATAGTGTTCAATGACTGCTTCATGCCCATTTTTTATGATCTTTCTTACAAACTCTGCTGCAGAAGTATTGGTGGTTCTATCTTCACTTTTATAGCATACCCTTCCTGCCTTCTCAATGTGCTTTAAAACTTCTTCACCATTAATATCTGTCTCAATAACAAAATATGGTTTGATGACAACCACAAGTATCTACCCCGTTTCTTTTTATCTTTATAAATCCCAACTTACATTTTATCATAGTATGGTACAATGTAAAATCAAAAATAAGAAGGTAAAATTAAATTTTTACCTTCTTATAAGTTAGACTAAATATCTTAAAAACTCTATTTTGCCTTACTCTTAACTTCCTCAACAATCCTGTCAACAAAATCAGCGAGAGTTATTGAGCCTAGATCTCCTTCTTTTCTAGACCTTACAGCAACAGCCTTGTTTTCCATTTCCTTATCGCCTATTACCAGCATGTAAGGTACCTTTTCAAGCTGTGCTTCTCTTATTTTGTATCCAATCTTCTCATTTCTGATATCAACTTCAACTCTAAGCCCTTTTTCCTCCAATGCTTTTCTAACTTCATAGGCATAGACATGGTGTTTGTCAACTAAAGGCAGAACCTTTATCTGGATTGGTGAAAGCCATGTGGGGAATGCTCCTGCATATTTTTCAATAAGCATGGCAAGTGTCCTCTCATAGCAGCCTATTGATGTTCTGTGAATTACATAAGGACGCTTTTTAGTTCCATCCTTATCAACATAAGTCATATCAAATCTTTCTGACATGGCAAAATCAATTTGTACTGTAATAATTGTATCTTCTTTTCCATGCACATTTTTAAACTGAATATCAAGTTTAGGCCCATAAAACGCTGCTTCTCCGTCTGCTTCTTTATAATTAAGACCCAGTTTATCCAGTATGTTTTTCATCTTAACCTGAGTATCTTCCCAGGCTTCGGGGTTATCAATATATTTTTCCTTATTGTTAGGGTCCCACTTGGAGAACCTGAACCAAATATCCTCTCTTATCCCCAGAGTCTCCATCATATAGTTGATCAGGTCTATTACTCCCATGAACTCTGTCTCAAGCTGTTCAGGCGTACAAATAAGGTGTCCCTCTGAAATTGTAAACTGCCTTACGCGTATAAGACCGTGCATTTCCCCGGATGACTCGTTTCTAAACAAAGTTGAAGTTTCTGCATACCTTACCGGTAAATCACGGTAGCTTCTTAACTTTGAATTGTAAATCATAAACTGGAATGGGCATGTCATCGGACGAAGTGCAAAAACTTCGTCATCCTTCTCTTCATCCCCCAAAACAAACATGCCATCTTTATAATGGTGCCAGTGGCCCGAAATTTTATACAAATCATTCTTGGCCATGAAAGGAGTCTTAGTCAGCTGATAGCCTCTCTTCTCCTCCTCATCCTCAACAAACCTCTGAAGCACTTGAACTATCTTTGCTCCCTTTGGCATAAGAAGCGGTAATCCCTGCCCGATACTCTCGACAGTAGTAAAAATCTCCATTTCCCTTCCTATTTTGTTGTGATCTCTCTTCTTTGCCTCTTCAAGTCTGGTAATATAATCATCCAAATCACTCTTTTTAGTAAAAGAAGTACCATAAATTCTCTGGAGCATCTTATTCTTTTCACTGCCCCTCCAGTATGCTCCTGCTGCATACATAAGCTTGAAAGCCTTTATCTTTCCTGTAGACTCTATATGCGGACCTGCACAGAGATCCACAAAATCCCCCTGCTTGTAAAAAGATATTGTCTCCCATTCCGGTAAATCACGGATTAATTCTACTTTGTAAGGCTCACCTTTCTCCCCCATAAACTTGATAGCTTCATCTCTTAGAAGGGTAAACCTTTCAAGCTTCAAGTCCTCTTTAACTATCTTCTTCATTTCTTCTTCAATTTTTACCAGATCTTCTGCTGAAAATGGCTTATCCACATCAAAATCATAATAAAAACCATTTTCTATTGACGGTCCTATTGCAAGCTTTGCACTTGGGTTAAGCCTTTTTACTGCCTGGGCCATAATATGTGAGGTAGTATGTCTGTATGCGTGCCTTCCACCTTCATCGTCAAAAGTTAAAAGACTTAGTTTACAGTCCTCATTAAGATTGTAGCTTAAGTCTTTTACTGCACCGTCAACTTCCCCTGCCAGGGCCACTCTTGCAAGTCCTGCACTTATACTCTCTGCTACTTCCTTAATTGAAATCCCTTCATTATATTCCTTGACGCTGCCATCCTTAAGTGTAACTTTAATCATAAATATGCCTCCTATTCCCATATAGAATATAGTCAAAAATAAAAACCCCCGTCCCCCGCAAGGGACGAGAGTTATCTCCCGTGGTTCCACCCTAATTCTTTACTCATTGTGATTATAACGTTATCAACGATCCGGCTCTGAGGCGGTCTTCAAATGTATTTCCCTGAAAGTACTTCCAGCCTTAGATACCTTCTCTCTTAAGGGAATGTTACAATCTACTCTTCTCTTCACAGCCAAATAGAATTTTTAATTATAAATAATTATATATTCATCTATTATTAATGTCAACTGAAGTAAATATAATTAGATATAATTGGATGTTCATGTTGCCATACCAATACAAACCAGATTACTATTGTATTTGTATACAATACTGATTACTGTACGTTAAAAAAGCATATTTGCATGGACACTTATATTAATAAATGTTAAAATAATGTCAATATGCGCCTTATTGAGTTTAAAATAAGAATCTTTTATGCAGGATTTGCTTGAATCTAAGGGTGTATAAAACGTGATCTGCCTAATATTAAAAGTTATCAATATTTATATTTAAAATAGGAGGTAAAGTCTAATGGATATTAAACAGGAATCATTAAAGCTGCATGGAGAATGGAAAGGTAAAATTGAAGTAATAAGCAAGGTTCCGGTAGCAAACAAGTACGATTTATCGGTAGCTTATACACCGGGTGTAGCGGAGCCATGCCTTGCTATACAGAAAGATGTTGATCTTTCATATACTTATACCAGACGCTGGAACCTGGTAGCAGTGGTAACTGATGGTACTGCTGTATTGGGTCTTGGAGATATAGGCCCGGAAGCAGGTATGCCTGTAATGGAAGGCAAATGCGTTTTATTTAAGGAGTTTGGTGATGTAGACGCATTCCCGCTGTGTATAAGATCAAAAGATGTAGATGAGATTGTAAATACGGTTAAACTGCTTGCAGGAAGCTTTGGAGGTGTAAACCTCGAGGATATTTCTGCACCCAGGTGTTTTGAAATAGAAAGAAGGCTTAAAGCCGAATGTGATATACCTATCTTCCATGACGACCAGCACGGTACTGCAGTTGTTGCTCTGGCAGCAATGATGAATGCTTTAAAGATTGTTAATAAGGATATAAATGATATAGAGGTTGTTGTAAATGGGTCCGGAGCTTCAGGTATAGCTGTAACCAGGCTTCTTATGAGCATGGGCCTTAAGAAGGTAATCCTTTGCGACACCAAAGGTGCTATATATGAGGGCAGAGATAATCTAAATCCTGAAAAAGAATTAATGGCAAAAATATCTAACCTTGAGAAGAAAAAAGGAGTTCTTAGTGATGTTATTAAAGGCTCTGACGTGTTTATAGGGCTTTCTGCACCTGGTATGGTTACCCAGGAGATGGTAAGAAGTATGGCTAAAGATCCTATAATATTTGCAATGGCTAATCCTACACCGGAAATAATGCCTGATGAAGCTAGAGAGGCAGGTGCAAAAGTTATAGGTACTGGAAGGTCAGATTTTGCAAATCAGATCAATAATGTTCTTGCCTTCCCGGGCATATTCAGAGGAGCCCTGGATGTAAGGGCCAGTGATATAAACGACGAGATGAAAATAGCTGCAGCCAAGGCCATAGCGTCCCTTATCAGCAATGAGGATCTTAATCCGGAGTATATTTTACCTGCTCCCTTTGATTCAAGGGTAGGTAAGGCAGTAGCAGCTGCAGTTGCAGAAGCAGCCAGAAAATCCGGTGTAGCAAGAATATAGTAAAAAATATTTAAAAGTATATAATATACAAAAAGGCAGGTATGGGATTGGGCTTCCCTACTTGCCTTTTTTGTAGGCAGAAAACATGTTATATCTTTTTTTATATAAAAAGAATAATCGATACATTTCCTGGAAATAATAAATTGGCTAAAAACTGTGGTACAATATGGTATAACATGGATTGGAGGGATTTATATATGAGAATTACTCGGGTGGAGAAATTCAGAAAATTAAGACATGATAAAATAAAGAGGCTTATTATATACACCCTCATTTTACCAAGTACCTCAATCTTTATAGGCTATATGATCACATCCCTTTTTATTTTACCGTCAATAACCAGATAACCCCAAGATTTGCTTCTAACTTTGAAAAGGAATTGAAACAATAGTTTGTCCTGGGTATGTAAGGTTATAAAAAAACTGGCTATCAAGCCAGCTTTTTTATAACTCAATCGTTTTTTATAATACTCTCATTTCTTTCAATTGGTGTATCTAACGCCCCGTGAATAAAAACTTCTCGTATTTGGCCTTCTATTAAAAATTGTACTTTGTTAATATTGGGAAGCTCTGTCAATGAGTTGACGATAGCATTTATCGTCATGGCCTCGCCTGCTGTTCCTCCCATATGGTTATTGATAAACTCCTTTGATAAATTAAGAGTGCATATACCATCTTGTGTCTTAACGGATAAAAGCTGTGTACCCTTAGGAATTACCGGATCCAAACCTTTCGTCACAGGACCTTTTTTCAATTCCTCAAAAACTATTTTTTCAATACTCTCACTTTGATCAAACTGGACCATTCTGGTTTCAGCAACTACGTATTCTGCCTGTGAGTCACCAAAATACAAGGTTATAACCTTTCCCCCGTCCTGTTTTGGCCTCCCTTCAGAATCAAGTGCTACTCTGGTCAGGTCACCAAAGGGCTCACCGCTGGGTCCTATCAACCGTTCACCTTCTACCAGTATTCTAACTTTCTCTATTCC
>JBMOLK010000169.1:0-11759 GCA_049325575.1 Bacillota bacterium
ATGAATTGTGCCTATAACAGTAAATGCACAATTAAAGACTATAAAATACTAGGTTGGAGTGGATTTATTATTATTTATAACTATTAGTCAGCTTGTAAAATAAAGGTTTTAAATTTAATACGAGTTTATAAAGTCATACAACAAACGGGCAATACTATGTAATAAGTTTATACATAACCTCTAGAATAAATATATTTAACTAACGCCATTCACAATAATCTTCTTACAGTTCAACATGTAAAAACAAATTCTTATTTCCCAGCGTTCTCCAAACAATAGATGCTTTACTTTTTCAATAATCTTTATGAATTTTCTTTTTAGCATACTAAATACCTATTTATTAAAACCCGTCTTGCTATATTAATACTAAAATATATAAATATAATTTTATTCTTTTGGGAAGGGAGGTAGCTTTTTTGTAAAAGGAAAGTGCAGCTCAAAGGTTTGCTTTACTTAAAGAGATGGAACTCTAAAAGTAGATAAAGAAGATGAGCAAGCCATTTGAACCAAATAGGCTTAAGCAAATCATATGTTTATCTTCAAAGTTCGCTATCTCAAAAAATGAATAGTAATAAGAGGAGGAAAAAAACATGTTAGTATCAAGAAAAATTGCACTTAAGAAAGTGCTGTCTGTGTTTTTAAGCATAGCCATCGTTCTATCGGTATTTGCCGCATTCCATATCAGTACAAGCTTTGCTGCGGGCGATATAGTAAGCCAGTATGGAAAGCTTAAAGTTGTGGGCAGCCAATTATGCAACCAGTCCGGTCAGCCTATTCAGCTTAAAGGAATGAGTTCTCACGGGCTACAATGGTATGGAAACTTTGTTAACTATAACAGTATGAAATGGCTAAGGGACGACTGGGGAATGACAGTATTCCGTGCAGCCATGTACACCGACTCCCAGGGATATATCACCAACCCGTCTGTAAAGAACAAGGTAAAAGAAGCTGTAGATGCAGCTATACAACTCGGGGTTTATGTTATAATCGACTGGCATATTCTAAAGGATAATGACCCAAATATATACAAGCAGCAGGCAAAAGAATTCTTCAAAGAAATGGCCACTCTGTACGGCAATTACCCTAATGTTATCTACGAGATAGCTAATGAGCCAAATGGACCAATAACATGGAACAGCCATATCAAACCCTATGCTGAAGAAGTAATACCTGTAATACGCGCAATTGACCCTGATAACATCATACTGGTTGGTACCGGTACATGGAGCCAGGATGTTCATGATGCTGCAAACAATCCTTTAAGTTATAGTAACGTTATGTATGTATGTCACTTCTATGCAGGCACTCATGGCCAATGGCTTAGAGATAGAGTAGATTACGCTATGAATAAGGGTGTAGCAATCTTTGTAAGTGAATGGGGAACCAGTGATGCATCAGGCAGTGGAGGAGTATTTTTAAGCCAGGCACAGACATGGATAGACTTTATGGCCAGCAGGAAAATAAGCTGGGCCAACTGGTCACTTTGTGATAAGGCCGAATCCTCTGCCGCTTTAAATCCGGGAGCCAGCACATCTGGAGGATGGACAGATGCAAACCTGTCAGCATCAGGTAAGTTTGTTAAGTCGCAAATGGGTGGAGGTACAGTTCCGCCGCCGCCAACATCATCCGTTATGCCTACTCCAACTAAAACCCCACCACCACCTACACCTGTTCCAAAGGTAATCCCCGGTACTGTTGAAGCTGAAGCTTATGACAATATGTCGGGTGTTCAGACTGAAACCTGTACAGAAGGTGGACAAAATGTTGGATATATCGATACGGGAGATTGGATGGACTATGTAGTAGATGTCGGTACCTCCGGAACCTATACCGTTGAATTTAGAGTAGCAAGCCTTAATAATACCGGAAAGCTCTCTTTAAGAAACGGTTCAACAGTACTTTCTACAGTAACATTCCCAAGTACAGGCGGGTGGCAGACCTGGTCTACTGTAAGCACTACTGTCAATTTGAATGCTGGAAGGCAAACGTTAAGAGTATATGCTGACGGTGAGCTCTTTAATATAAACTGGATGAAGTTCTCCTTAGGGGGCAGTCCATCACCATCACCTTCTCCTTCATATATAACCGGAGATGTTAACGGTGACGGCACAGTAGACTCTACTGATTACACAATAATGAAAAGATATCTTTTACGTATTATAAATACGTTCCCAAGCCCCAACGGAAGCAAGGCAGCAGATGTTAATGGTGACGGCTTGATAGACTCTACAGACCTTACATTGATGAAAAGATTCTTACTTCGTATTATTACTAAATTTCCAGCTTAACCATATTACCCTTCTATAAGATAAGGAGGATTCCGCATACGGAATCCTCCTTAAATATTGCCTACTCTAATGCTTATGACCTTTTATGCCGGTATTATGCGCCTGCCGGAAACCAGTTTCTTGTCTTGTTTGCAAACCAAACCAGCATAAGCATAACAGGAACCTCTGTCAGGACGCCTACCACTGTCGCCAGGGTCGCCCCAGACTGTACCCCGAAAATGGATATAGCTACCGCCACAGCAAGCTCAAAAAAATTACTGGCCCCTATCAAACCTGACGGTGCAGCCACATTATGTGGCAGCTTCCAAATTTTTGCCCAACCATAGGCCAGTGAAAATATAAAAAATGTCTGCAGCGTCAGCGGTACTGCAATCAAGAGAATGTGCAGCGGATCACTTAGAATTATTTCTCCCTGGAATGAAAAAATTATAATTAAAGTAAGCAATAACCCAACAATGGTTATATTATCAAATTTCTTTAAGAAAACATTTTCAAAATATTCAATACCTCTATTTTTAATTACTATCTTTCTGGTTAAATAACCTGCAGCCAAAGGTATAACAACAAAAAATACAACAGACAGCAGCAGTGTTCCATAAGGTACGACTACATTACTCACCCCAAGCAGGAACGCAACAATGGGTGTAAAGGCAACCAGTATTATCAAATCGTTAACAGCTACCTGTACCAGTGTATATGCCGGGTCTCCCTTAGTCAAATGACTCCACACAAATACCATGGCAGTACAGGGGGCAGCTCCAAGTAGAATTGCTCCTGCCACATAATCGTTTGCCAGGGCTTCCGGTATAAACATTCTGAATACCACTTTTAGAAAAAACGCTGCTATAATGTACATGGTAAAGGGCTTGACAAGCCAGTTTATCACACATGTTACCACCAGTCCCTTTGGCTTTTTTGTAGTATTCACTATACTGCTAAAGTCTATCTTCAGCATCATGGGATAAATCATAAGCCATATTAAAACAGCAACAGGCATTGACACATTTTCATACTCAAATTGCTTCAGCGCTTGAGGAAAGATAGGCAAAAACTTTCCTATTAGAATTCCTGCAACAATACATAATCCAACCCAAACAGTTAAGTATTTCTCGAAGAAACCTAGCCCCTTCTTCTGATTTTTCTCTTTATCCATTATTACCCTCCTTACAGATCAATTCCCTTATTCTTAATTCTCTCTGCCAGATTTTTTACCTTCTCTTCAATTATCCTGGCAGTTTTTTTGAATTCTTCGTCGTTCTTTCCGGACGGGTCCTCCAGCCCCCAATCTTCTTCATGCTTGGATGGCAGGAAAGGGCATACCACATTACAGCCCATTTTTACTACAATATCAACTTCCGGTATATCATCCAGCAGTTTGGAGTGTTGGCTTTCATTCATATCAACTTGGTATAAATCCTTAATGATTCTCACAGCATCCTGGTTTATCTGTGGTTTTGTCTCCGTTCCTGCAGAATAGCAATCAAAAACATCAGAAGCAAATAATTTCCCCAATGCTTCTGCCATTTGAGATCTGCATGAATTGTGAACACAAATAAATGCTACTTTAGGTTTCATTTTATCATCCTCCGTAAATTATATATTAATTATTAAAACAAACCTTTCCATCTTTTAAGTCTTCGCAGCTAAAGCCACTGCTCCTATACTTCTCCAATCTTTCAAAGTCCTTTTTACACTGTACTTGCTTCATAGTGTGGCTTTCAATGATTTCCTTAATAAACGGAAACTCTCTAACTGTGTTCTCGTTTATTCTGTAATACACATATTTAGCGACTTTGTAATAGTCCAATATTCTTGCACTTGTTAATTTGTTCAAATGCCTTGATGCATTGGACTGATTTATATCAAGAATTACTTCTATCTCACATACACATAATTCTCCATCTCTAAGTATATTAAGAATTCTTATACGTGTTTCATCCGAAAGCGCCTTCATCACCTGTATCAAGCTCAAGTTATTCACTCCTTATGCGGCTTAAATAATCCTTCAATAGATATCATATGAATATATTCGTTTACAATCATATGACAATTAATTAAGAAATACAATAGGTTTGATAATAATTTAACATTTATTTAACAATTGGAACAAACCTAAATATATCCGCCGTTTATATCATATAATGCTTTTATTATTTCTCTATTATGCTGTCCTAAAGAAGGTGGTGGTGCAACTTCCTTATCTATAACTTTTTCTAAATGGAATGGCTTTCCCACCATAGAAACCCCACCATTTTTAATGCAAGTAAATGTCATGTCCAATTCTTTAACCTCAGGGCATTTAAATGCATCGTCAATATTATTAACTCTTGTACACGATACTTTTGCATTTTTTAAGATTTCTGTAATCTCATCGGTCGAATAATCTTTTATAACGGCCTCAAGCGTAAGCTCTAATTCATCCTGATTTTCCAGCCGCAGCTTATTTGTTTTGAAAGCATAATTATTCTTTATACTGCTTAAACCCATAGAATCGCAAAATCTTTCCCACATACCCTGATTGGCTACAGCAATAGTAACCATCCCATCTTTCGTCCTGTAAACATTGTAAGGACATATAGACGGGTGCCTGTTTCCGTTTCTTTTTTGGACAATCCCGGTTGACAAATAAAGTGATGAATTAAACGATGTCATCGCCAAAGCTGTCTCAAGTAAAGATGTGTGTACCAGTTGTCCTTCTCCGGTTTTTTCACGCATATAAAGTGCTGCCATAATAGAATAAGCAGCATAAAGGCCGGTTGCATAATCAACAACAGGAATCCCGGTTTTCATGGGAGTGCCGTCAGCCTCCCCGGTGAGGCTCATGAACCCGGACAATGACTGCGCAATTATATCCTGTGAAGGATGATTTCTATAAGAGCTATTATATCCATATCCCGAAATTGCACAGTAAATAAGCCTTGGGTTTATTTTTTTTACTTCCTCATAAGAAAACCCCAGCTTATCTAGCGAGTCCTGCAGCCAGTTATGTACCAGTACATCGGATTTTTCAACAAGCTTTAACAATACAGCCTTTTGTTCTGGGTCTTTTAAATCCAACGTAACGCTTTTTTTATTTCTGTTAAGGCTGTTAAAATAACAGCTTTGACCACCCGCCGAATGAATACCGAACTGCCTTGATTCATCCCCACTCCCCGGTCTTTCAATTTTTATTACTTCAGCCCCGATATCCGCCAGCAACATACTACAAAGAGGCCCTGAAAATACTCTTCCCAGCTCAATCACCCTGATACTGTCAAACACGTTCATAACTTTCCCCCTTTACAGGCTTCTCTTTACTTTTCAAAAAGTTTTGTCTGATACCCCAGGCACTGAAAGCCTTTCTCGTTAATTAAAGGAATCATTTGCTCCGAAACACTTAATTGCTGTCTTACCCAATAACAAATACTAATACTTAATCCGAATTGACTGCTAACTTCCATCAAGCGATTCAGAAAATTCCTGCTATTTTCTCTATTTGGAGCGGTGCGTCCACGCTGCTTTTTATGGTCAGCATTTTCAGGAGCTATATAATATTCATAAAGTGCTTTCTCCATAGCTTTGTCATAATATCCCAATAACTGTCCAAGCATTGCAAGATTTTCCATACATACAGTCAAAAACTCGGGCTTATAGTTTATAATGTTCGTATTTTTAAGACTTATAAAGAAATCGTGCATATTTTCATCGGTGAGATACGGTGGCATAATTGGCTGAACCAATGCAGAATCAGACATAATACCATGCTCCTGGCAGAGCAAAACCGCGTTCAATCTGTCCTCTATGGATGGGGCAAAAGGCTCAATAATTGTTCTTAGCAAAGGTGGCATAATGGAAACACTCGTGTTAAACTGCATCTTGTCTTTTAGCTTAATAAACAAGTCTATGATTCTTTCACCATTATACCTATACAATAGCTGCCTGGTGCCAGCTTTAGACGCAATAAAAATCCTTGCCTTTGAATCAGGGTGCCTTTCATAATGGTTAATAAATTCCTTTAAAATATTGTGAGCTATGCCTGTTTGAAGTGTAGGCTCCTGGAAGGCTTCGGTTTTGGGAGAAAAGTAATAGTAGTGCGGCTCTTTGTACTTTTCTTCCAGTATCCTCCTTACAAGAAGATGATAATTGGAAAAGGCCTTCATTTTGTTAATGTGTACACCATCGGTTACAAGACAGTAAAGGCACCCCACATTACAGCCGATTACAGGATTTATTTCATATGTCAAAGCCGGACAAGCGCCCGTGTAATTGTGTACGTCCATCTCACCGTTTACATCGGTTTCTATTATTTCAAGTTCAGGTCCTGGAATTACTGTACCGCCTTTAAGCCGCTCATTAAATACAATTGAACCGTTGATTAAGCCCTTCAATGTTTCGACAGAAGGAACAACCCTAACCCCAAGGGAATTAAGATAATCCCTATCAACTACTCTTGCCTGAAAACCTTTCAGATTATAAACATCTTTGCTGTTAACATTAAAGTTTCGCAGTCTGATACTGTTTGTCATAAAACCACATCATTTCCGACTATTTTTTTTATAACATTCGCTATCTTTACTGATATTTCCTTTTTTAAAATAAACATATGGTCTCCACTTACTTCATAAGTATCCATTTTTCCTTCTATCAAGTGGCCCCAACCAAGTTTTTCGTCTATAGGCAGAGCCCTCCTCTTAGCCTTAAACAAGGTTAAATTACCCGGATACCGTTTTGGCATGTAACGTACAAGAGCTTTACCAATCATTTTCATGCTTGAATTTTTAGAATCCAAAATGGATAACATGCTTATGTTCTTAAAAGACAATATCCCAACCAACCCCAAAAAGTACCGCAATGCTATGAAATATAAATATTTAATTGTCGAAGGGTAAGCACTGTAATTTGGAGTATCCAACAGAGCCAAAAGTGCTACCTCCTCATTCTGTTCCAGCAGCTGCTGAGCCATCTCGTATGCTACTGTACCTCCAGAGGAATAACCTATCAGATAATATGGACCCTGTGGCTGGATAGAGCGGATTTCTTTAATATAATCTCCAGCCATGGTTTCAATGGAAACATGCTTGTCATCCCTGGTATAAGTATATCTTAGGCCATATACCGTCTGATCATCCCCCAAACATGCTGCTAAGCTGGCATATGGAAGAACCTCTCCTGTAAAATCATGAATACAAAAAAGAGGCTGACTCTTTCTTCCTGTTCTTACAGGAACTAAACGCGACATGTTCTTTATACTTTTTCCATCAATTACTCTCGAAAGCTTCTCTATGGTATTCTCTTTAAAAAGAATTGATACAGGCAGGCTTAATCCAAAAGCTTCTTTTATCATGACCAAAAGCCTAATCGCCAAAAGAGACTGCCCTCCTATATCAAAGAAGCTTTGTGTAACACTGACTTCAGAAAGCTTTAAAAGTTCTTTCCACATAGTGGATAATTTATGTTCCGTCTGGTTTCTAGGCAAAACTATATCTCGCTGCTTTTTAACCAAAAGGTCTTTTGCTGATTGCCATAATGCCTCTTTATCCGTTTTGCCGTTCTGTGTCAAAGGTATTGAGGGCATATTAACAAAGTGTGCAGGTATCATATAGTCTGGCAAATTTAGCCTCAAGCACTTTTCTAAATCTTTGATGTCAATATCATCTTTGCCTGTAACCAGATAAGCACATAAACAGCTGCTTCCGCTTGAATCATTCAAGTCAAGAACAACTGCCTGGCTGATGTTCGGATATCTTAAAAGCTGCTGCTCTATTTCCTGGACCTCTATTCTAAAACCACGGATTTTGACCTGTGTGTCAATACGTCCTAAAAACTCCAGGTTACCGTCTGGAAGCCATCTTACCAGATCACCTGTTTTATATATTCTAGTATTGCCTTCCCCTGCAGCAAAGGGGTTTCTGATAAACTTATTGTCTGTAAGCTCCGGCCTATTAAGGTAACCCCTTGAAACCTGCACACCCGAAAGCCATAGTTCACCCGGTACACCTAAGGGCAAAAGGTTCCCATATTTATCTACTACATATGCACACATGTTCGAAAGAGGCTTTCCTATAGGAATATTCTCATAATCCTTGTCGACAATAAAAGTAGTGGAGTAAATTGTAGCCTCCGTGGGACCATAGGCGTTCATCAGCATGTATTGACCATGTTTTGAGCTGACTAGCTTTTCACCGGCTACCGTCAGTAACCTTAGGGACTTATTATATGTAGATTGTGTAAATACTTCACCCACCTTCGTGGGTAAAGATACAGTAGTAATATTATGCTTGTTAAAATACTCATTCAGCTCATAAGGTGACAGCCTGATTTCTTCCGGAATAATGTGCACGGATGCCCCAACTATAAGAGGAGGATAAAGGTCAGCTATTGAAACATCAAAAACAAAGCTGCAGTAAGCTGCTTGATTGTCTGATTCAGTTAGTCCATAATAATCCTTGTACCATATGCAGAAGTTTATTAGATTGCCATGCTCAACCATGACACCTTTTGGGTTTCCGGAAGATCCCGATGTATAGATTACATAAGCCAGGTCTTTAGGAGTATTTACATTGTCAATATCACAGCTGTCCCCTGAGTATAAGGTATCATCACCTAGATCAAGCCAACACCCGTTAAAATCTGCTGCCTTTCCCTTTAAGTTTTCTTGACTTAAAAGAACCTTTACTTCACCCTCTTTTAGCATAAAGTTTATTCTATTCTTGGGATAGCCCGGATCTATCGGCAAATAGGCTCCCCCGGCTTTAAATACTGCTATTGCTCCAATAACAATATCTTCGGACCTTTCAACCATTATACCTATACAATCATCCAGTATGACACCCAATGATCTTAAAAGCCTTGCCAGTTGATTGGTTTTTTTATTAAGTTCATCATAAGTGTATTCCTTACCCTTGTATACCAAAGCAGTACTATCTGGTGTTTTAACTGCCTGTTCGCTAAAAAGCTGGTGTATGCACTTATTCCGCGAGTAGTCTACAAAGGTGTTGTTAAATTCATTCAAAACATATTGCCTCTCATACCGGGGCAATATGTCGAGCTCATAGAGCTTTTTTCCTGGATTTGTAATAATATCACTGATAAGTGTCTCCAAACGAATGAATAACCTTTTAATATCACTTTGGTCAAATAAATCAATCCTGTAGTCAATTCCTATTTCCAGCGGAGCACCTTTAGGCTGCTGGTTTGGATTGATTTTTATGTTGATCCATGCCGGATCAAAGCCTGGGGTATATCTTTCAACCTTATAATCTTTAGTTAGGCTTGGTATGTGGTTGAGTGTGATACAAAGCAGGTCCTTTGGATCATAACCCCTTTCCCTTAAATTTAAGGCCAATAAATCATACGGATAGCACTGATGGGATAAGCAATCCGCAACCCTATCGGTAACATGTTTTAATAGGGTGAAAAAATCAGTACTCTCGTCTGTACAAATGCGGATAGGCAGGGTACTCACTGTCATACCGACCATTTGCCTTTCCCTTTCGTCTATACGGTTATGATGGCCTGTACTTATGACAATGTCATTATTTGACGCAATGCGCATAAAATAAATATAAAATACAGACATGAAGAAACGGAAAATTGTAGTATTGTTTTTTTTACAAAACTCATTCAAACTTGCTGTCATATCACTTCCCATACTGTGTATTTCCCGCTCTGCCCTTATAGTCTTTGGCTTGCTTCGCAAATGTAAATCAAGAGGTTTGGATACATCCTTAAACTCATTCTGCCAAAAAGCTTCATCGGTTATATACTGACAAGAGTCAAGATAAGCTTTATCCCTGTTCAAAAACTCCACGAAAGATGGGGCTTCAGGTTCTGCTAAAACACATTGGCCATTTACCAGCGTTTTATATGTGGTATATATCTGCTTGTTCAAAAGAGTTACTGACATTGCATCACATATGATATGGTGATATTTGAAATAATAACCGCACTTATTTTCTGAAGGATTAATGAGCGCAAAATAAGCAAGGTCTGAATCTATTAGCGAAAAAGGGCGTTTGCTTTCCTGCAAAATCAAGTCCTTGACCGAACTGCCCTCAAAAATATCGAAGTCCTTTTCTTTATATGCTGCAGTATATTGCATCACATCATATTCTCCGGTCTTAATCAGCCGTACCCGAAGTGCGTCATATCTTTTTATGACTAGATTGATTGCCTTTTTTAAGCAGCTAAAGTCAACCATTTCGTTGCTAAAGATTACGCTGCCAGCTAAATTGGCAAAGCCGGTATAGGGATACATTAGTTCAGAATACCATATACGCTTTTGCGAGTGACTTAACGGGTAATACTCTCTTTTTTCCATTTGATCCTCTTTAAATACACTTGGTTCCATTATTTTTTCAGTCTTCTCAATAGTTCCAAAATCAATAATATATAATAAACCCATAAATTGCAAACTAATACAAATTCAAATCCCTCCAAATAATTAATTTATGGAGGGATTAACTTCAAATAAATACATACATTTTATACTTAGATAATATCAGATGAATCTTTTATGCCGATATTTACCCATTTTTGATAGCACCCCTGGGACAGAACGCAACACATTTATTGCATTTAATACACTTTTCCCTATCCACCGAAGGAGCTTTAAAGCCTTCCTGTTTCAGTGCACCTACAGGACATATTCTTACAGAAGGACATGGATGGTTCTGTGGACACTTTGCATTATCTATAATAATACTCATATGTACACCCCATTTCTTATTTTTAACATATTATATACCCCCTATACGTATACAATAACATACTACTTTCTTTATTTCAATATATTCAGATATTATAATATTGTATAATCACCAACATATGAGTAAAATCCCTTGCATCTGGCTATCAAAAAATGTTTATAACACCATCCAATGAGGCATACTCCATACCTAACTTAACTATACTTTTCAAAGTGGAGTTTATGATATGGTAAATTTTCTTCATTATGAGGCTTTTTCTCTTCATCCTGGTATCCAACGGCTATAATGCATTCCACACTATACTTCCCAGGTATGTTTAAGACCTCTTTAATATAATCCTCTGCTTTCCTGCTGCTGGAATGGAATCTCTCCCTCACCTGTATCCAGCAGGAACCAAGACCTAATGAATTAGAAATCAGTTGAATAATGATTGCGGCAATAGAAGCATCCTCTATCCACACATCACAAACTTCAGGATCTGCAATAACCACTATACCCAAAGGAGCTCCCTCTAAAAATTGCGAACTGTGTTCCCTGCATTGGGAAAGCTTCTTCAGTGATTCTTTGTCTGTAACCGCAATAAACTCCCAAGGTCTCCTTCCCCTCGAAGATGGAGACAGTAATGCACCTTTTAAGATAGAATCAATCTTATCTTTTTCAACTTCTCTGTCCTTAAAGCTTCTTATACTTCTCCTTGATTTCAATAATTCCAACAATATCATCAATTCCTTTCATCATATATTTTATTTTGAACCTTGAGGTTATCTACTATTTTAAAACTCAT
>JBMOLK010000170.1:0-11736 GCA_049325575.1 Bacillota bacterium
TGCAAAAAGTGAGTATATAAGTACACCTATAGTGTATATAATATGTAATAGAGGACAGTAAAAAACTATTTAAATAACTTGCAAAAGACAAAGAAATTACTTTAAATTACCATTAAATAAGTGTTGACACATATGAAAACATATATTATAATGATAAAGTCGCTTGGGTGACGATATCAGTTCAGCTGCCGGAGTGGCGGAACTGGCAGACGCACAGGACTTAAAATCCTGCGGGACTTACCTCCCGTACCGGTTCGATTCCGGTCTCCGGCACCAATTAAATATCGCGGGGTGGAGCAGTATGGTAGCTCGTCGGGCTCATAACCCGAAGGTCGTAGGTTCAAATCCTGCCCCCGCAACCAAGAATTTTAGAAGCCGCAAATGATTGCGGCTTTTGTTGTTGTATCCACAGTTATAGATATTATAATCAACCATAGTGTGACTATAGTCACACAAGTAACGACCTTTACGTTACTTTTTTCACAAATTCGTTACTTGCGACACTTTTATTGTCACAAGGTTTATAGTATTATTTATTGATAGTAGGTATTATGCAATAAACAATAGTTATAAGGAGATGTGAGATTAAATGAAAAGGGCAGTAAGGGCGGTAACAATAGTAATTGCAGTTATTATGGCGCTTTCTCTGCAAATTAATGTATTTGCACAGGAACAAATCCAACCTGTTGAGCAGCCAAGTGCATGGGCTGTGGAAGGTGTACAATGGTCTGAGATATATGAACTTGCACATCAGGATATGTATGGAAAATACACTAAAAAGGTAAACCGTGAAGAGTTATATGCAGTTTGTGTAAATCTTTATGAGAGAATTACAGGTGAAGCTATCACACCGGTAGAAAAAAGCCCGTTTAGCGATACGGAAAGCGTATCTATATTAAAGGCATGTGCAGTTAATATCCTGACCGGAAAAGGCAAGTTTGAACCTCAAAAAGAAGCAACAAGATTAGAGATGGTTACAGCTGCAGTTAATGTGATAAAGGCAGCACACTCGGATCTTGATTTCAGGGCTGCCATAAATCTTTCATATAAAGATGCAAGTAGAATACCGGAAAGCTCACTTGATACAGTTGGATATGCAGTTTCTAAAGGGATACTAAAAGGCAGAAGTGACAATACTTTAGACCTCTTTGCTTCTTGCAGCAGGCAGGAGCTTATGGTGTTTGCCAGAAATACATATGAGTTTGTAATATATGAAACAGGGAGAGATTCAAAAGGTGCGTTCTGGAAGGTAAGTGATGAGGACAGTACTGTTTATCTGCTGGGTTCGGTCCATGTTGCTGATAAATCAATGTATCCGTTATCCAAGGCTATTTTGAATGCTTATGAAGAGTCAGATGCTTTAGTTGTTGAAGCTGATATTACCAATCAGCAGGAAGGAATCCTGTACATGCAGCAAAAGATGATGTATATGGATGACAATACTCTTGAAAAGAGTATACCCAAGGAAGTCTACGACCGCTTTGTTGAGGTTATAACACCTTTAGGAATTCCTGCTGAAATATATAACAAATTTAAGCCATGGTATGCTGCAATGCTTGTACAAAGTATACAGCTATCCCAAAACTCATATGATGCAAATCTTGGAATAGATTTATTCTTCCTGACAAAAGCTGCAGGAGAAAAAGAAATCATAGAGATAGAAGGCATAAAATTTCAAGTAGATATGTTTGACTCGTTTTCTAAGGAGCTTCAGATTCAATACTTGGCTGCGGCGTTAAATCCCGATACAGAAGCCCAGGAAAAGCAAATGGAAGCAATCCAAAACATAATGAATTCATGGAAAACAGGTAATACACTGGAAATAGAAAAGCTATTGGAAGTTGAAGAAGGGGAATACAGCACAGAAGAAGCAAAAGAATTTAGTGAAAAGATGTGGATAACAAGAAATGATAACATGACACAAAAAGTTAAGAGTTATCTTGCTGACCCTGAAAAGAAAACCTACTTCGTGGTAGTTGGTGCAGGACATATGGTTGGGAAAAACGGTATTGTAACACAATTAAAGGGTGAGTATGAAATAGAGCAAATGAAGTAGATAAAGTTATATTAAATATAAATTGTAAATATGAAACTGTTTAATTGATGCTATGGGCATAGTTAAACAGTTTCTTTTTATTTGAAAAAGTTAAGCACTATACAACATGAGACACTATACTACCTACATATCACTTGAATTAGGGTTAATTTTTTCAACCTTTTAATTGGTAATAGATGTGTTAAAATCTATTTATAGGATATATATGAACCAGGTTATAGTTCATGTATATCCTCATTATCAGTACTTGCGCAAGTACAATTCATTAATTCTAATAATTAGGGGGTTTTAAAATGAGTTGTAGAAAAATACTAATAAGTCTTTTGTTAATTATGGTCGTATTTACAATGCTTTCTGCCAATATACCTGTTTTGGCTGCATCAGAGGCTGTGGGAATCAGGTCTGGTGCCGAATATTATATAAAGAATACCTATACATCCTCCCACTCCACACTAAAGGCAGCCACGCATATAAGAAGCATAATAGATGTCAACCATTTGTTTGATTCAGTTCTATAATCGGCCGCCAAAATAATAAAAGCAACCTGATTTTGTGGCAGCCGCGACATAAATTTTGGTAATAACATTACTACAGTAAAAGTTGTTTTAAAAATAATCAGGTGACTTATACTTGGTGTTTGTTAGGGTTAGTAATAGAAGCGTTTTCTAAATTTATCTCTCGCTATTAAGAGTGTAGAGAGGATTATTCCAAGTTATATGTAACGGTATGCGAGGGGAGTGACCAACCGTCTTAAAGATTATAATTTTAAGGAGCAAAAAAGCAGGAACAATAAGCTATAAAATAGAGCAGACTGAAACCGTTAGAATCTAAAAGTCTGTTTTTGTCTAGAGTTATATAATAATGTAGCTGTCTTTTTACTTATACATTCATCGATCTATTCCGAATCCGGTTAAATATCTCATATGAAATATTTTTTTCCTGTTACTAAATTCATAAGTATGACTATCTATCTATAAGTAGTTAGAAGAGTCTATATTAATTAAAATTCAATTATATTCAACTAATTTTCAACATTATTCAATCCGTATACATGAGTATAGTTTATAATATTAATTGTAGTACTAATTAGTTACTCACTTATAAAAAATCATTTTCTTGTAGTGATTTACAGAAGGAGGGAGAAAACATGATAAGGGAACCACCAATAAAAATAGCGGTTGTAAAGCGAGTTGATCATAGCCTGGACAACTAAAAATCTTATTCGCATTTACAAGCCACTATTAATTCTAATTATATACCATTTTAAATTCGATTAAAATACCTTAAAACTAAGTTTAGAAAGGAGCTTATTATTATGAATCTTAGGAAATTATTATCAGTAGTAATGTGTGTAGCACTCATGGTTGGAGTTTTTAATATTGTTGAACTTAGTTTTGCTTTTACACCGATAAAAGCGGAAGCAGTAATGGATGAGCAGTTCAGATATGAAGATGATAACGCAGCGTTAAGTAATATAAAGCTAAGTGGAGACATGGAGGTTTTAACTGTTGGTGATGTTCAGATGCCGGATGAGCTTAAAAATAAGTTGTCACATTCTAAAACAACTATTGATAATATAATTAGTGGCGATGCTAAAACTAGTAAGTATAAGGTTAAGTCTTTAATGATTTCTGCCGGTATAGAAGAATTATTAGATGAAGTCAATTTCAAAAAGCTAGACAAGTTTATGGAGAAAGGTTATTCAGTAGTTTTCATCGATAACAAAAAAGTGTCAAAAAATAAACTACTTAAACTAACAGCAGGTGCTAACGGTTATTCACAGGAGGCTGAGGACATCAGCTTTGAAAAGCTAAATATTAGTGAGGAAGACAATAAATCTCTAAAGCAGTATAGAGAAAATACTGAACTTGGCTATATGTGGGTAAGCAAAAACAAAAGTGGGACGTATTTTATGGGTTCAACTTATGTTAACAAGGGTCTGGATAAAAAGCAGCTAATTAAGAAAGCAATTGTTACTGCATGGCATCGTCAAAAAGATAACACATTTGATTCTGTTTTCTCTAAGAAGAGTGTTAATGATGACTTGAGAACTAATTTTATTAAACAAGTTGAAGCAAATTATACATATGATACAATGAAAATAGGTGGAGATTGGTTACAGCAGCAATGGGTTCAAGAAAATTATGATGTAGGTGGAGTAGTTCCAAGAATAGTAGCTCCCGGCCAACCTGCTCCGACTCCACAGATATTTGGTAAAATGACTGTATGGGCTACTTGGGCTACAATGCGACTTAATGGCCAGGCATTTGTTGCTAGGGTCAACAGAGTATTGCTTTCCCCTTTATCCGGTTTTCAAACGTACGGATACTATAGTGGCGGTGATGTAGACTACTATTTAAATTCTTATGGAGGCAGCTTTGCAAATAAACTTTTTGATCACTACCCCGATGCCCAACCTGGAACAACAAGCTGGTCATATGGATTGGGAGTTTCTGCAGATTCTTCTAGAACAATAAGTGGTAGTGTTGATATCAGCTTTAGCGGAGATGATTGTGATTTGTGGGTTTATGATGGGTATACTGATTATTCACAGCAAAAACAACAAACATGGGTAGGATATAAAGACTATTACAGTGGACCGGTTAAAAGGAGTTATGTTATACAGCCAACTAAACAGCAAAGTGTATACATATTTGTTGCAGATTGCAACTCCAATAAGGATACTTTAACAACAACTATGTTATTACCATACTTCAACAAATTGGGAGATAGAAGCGTCTATGGATCAGGAGGCTACTATAAGGGATATTCGGTAAATGTTCCTTAAAAAGTAATGTTATAGCCTTTGGAAGACACTTACTCTATAATTATAGAGTAAGTGTCTAAACAAAATAATGGAAGGAATCGTATTTATGAGAAGAACAGTGCTTTATATTATTATCTGTATTTTTGTAGGTTTAAGTGTAGGCTGTTCATACTTTGAAAAGCCTGTCAATAGTATTGACCCAATGAAGATGAGAGAGAAACAGTTTGAGGATGATGAACATATTAGAATATATACAATCGGTAATGTTGGCCTTCCTTCATACTTTAATAATAAATTTATAGTAGAAGAAATAGAAAAAGATAAGTTAAATAGTATTAAAGTTGTTAAAGATTACTGCAATATATTGTTTATTGATCTGGAGACTTCTAAGGCACTTCTTGAGGATAAAGGCAAATATGATCTTCTTAGGAGTGTATTTCATGATCAACTTGTTGTGTTCTTTGCTGTAGAGGATAACTTGAAATATGAGAATTTATTTATGGACCTAACTGCTAAACCGGGAGCAGGTACATCACATGTACTGGATAATAGTTTACCTGTAGGTAAAATATACCCTAAGGATAATAATCAGCTTCCTTTATTGCAGACCCCAAATAACACCAATGGTGAAACGATATATCTATGGGCTTCCAAAGAACATACAAATTTTGATGCTTATGTAGTTGGGAAATCGAAAATCTCTTTTAATGAATCGAAAGATGAGTTCTTTCGAAGACTGGTATATGTAGCTTGGTCATGGATTAAGTTTGGATTTAATTGAGAAATTGGCTCAAGTTTATAAAACCATACTACGCTGATTTACCCCTATAAAAACCTAATCATTTGGATCAAGGGCAAACTTCCAGTTCCCATCAGTGTCTTTAACCCATATACCGATGTAATAACCCGTAGATGATTTTTGACGTCATTGGCCTATTTCATAGACTAGATCAGATTGAACATTGACAATTGATTTGGAAACCAGATCATCCATATTATAGCCGAGATATGACATAAAGCTGAATGCATCGGAAGTCCTTGATACAGCACTTTTGTCTATACGTTCCATACCCTAGCCTGAACTATTTCATCCACTTTCCTTGTAATAACTTCACGAACATATGCCTCCTGGATAACATTGACTAGTTTCAATTATAATGCATTAGACACTATAAGTCTTTTTAGATCGCTATCAGATATTTTACTCATGCTCTGTTCCAAGAGATCACGCCAATGGTTATAGACTTCAGAGTATTTGCCTTCTTCAAAAATGGATCTATCAAGGTTTTTCTCAATATAATCAAATATTTGGTATAATTGGTAACAGGTATTCTTCCACTTTTCAAAATCCTTTTCTGTTCTAACCATATCAAGTATATAATACTGTATGGTTTGAAGAAATTTATCGATTTCTGTACTACCAACATGATCGCTCTGTTTGAGGGTTAATCTCCAATGGGTTGATGCTATAGAAGCGTTTTCACTGGCGACGCCAAGATTAGCAGCGACCTCCAGCAGCCATACTTCTATACTACCCCTTTCATCAGGGGAATTGCCTTTAGCTAACTCCAAGCAGATTGATAATTTCTGTTTGGAAGATAAAATCCCGGTATCAATTATTCCGTTAACTAAACGTTGGTATGTTTTAGTCTCCGCTGCTTTATATATATTATAATTTTTAAAAAGCAAAATGGATGTAGATGACAAAGTTATAATTAATATCAAAGAGGCTGCTTTTAATAAGGTTCTTCTTCTATGTAGAATCTTTTTCGCGATTTATATAGTTTAAGAGGGTGATAGTGCTTTCTTATATTCCAGTATTTGTTTATACTTTAGAGGGTACTTGTCAATGGTATAAACCAGTAGTGCCTTGTCAAAAAACTCTATTGCTTTTATTATATTTTTTTCATTATCGGTAATTTCAGATAGCAAGAAGTAGGAGATTCCAAGGGAATAGTAGGTTTCAGCATTTTCTACCGGGTATTCTTCAATGAAAGAAGTACTTAAAGCCAGGTTATATACATCAATAGCTTTTTCAAGGTTCTTTATTGGATCATCAAATCTTGCTAAATTCCTTAATATATTCCCCTTTTTAATGAGGACTGCCAAACAACCCTTAGGGTTGTTGTCAGTTGTATAGATTTTTAAGCTCTCCTCCAATGCTCCAAGTGCTTTTAAAAGGTTTTCCTTACCATTCCTGACTTCAGATAGTTCATAATAAGCATCACCAATATAATATTTTACATCTGCATATTGAAAAGGATACTTTTCATGGGAAATCAGTTTTAGGACTTCATCAAAAAAAACAAGTGATTTTATGATATTCTCCTCTTTATTTTTTACTCTTGACAAAATAATATATGAACATCCCAATTGAAACTTGGTAGAAGCATTATTATATGGGTAATCATCTATAGTATAATAGTCTAATGCTTCCTCCAGTAACTTGATTGCTCTGCTAACATTTTCTTCAGTATCCTTGGACTCTGACAGAATTTTATACATGCGGCCCATATTGAATTTTATATTTGCATTCTTTTGAGGATATTCCTCTATATTATAAAAATTAATGGCTTCATTGTAAGCTTTTAAAGCCTTTAAAATGTTATCCTCTACATTTTCTGATTCTGCCAGTTGTCCATATGTACTTCCCATATTAGCTTGTATAAATGCATAATTACTGGGATTTGTTTCCAGGGTAAAAACTTTCAAAGCTTCACAGTATGACTTTAAGGCTTCATTAAGATTTTTAACCGGATCTTCTAATCTAGCCAGATAACTATAGGCCGTTGCCAGGTTACATTGGACTATACCATAGTTCCCTGATTCTTTTTCATAATTCCCTACCACTAAAGCCTCTTGATAGCATTCTATGGCTTTATTTATGTTTTTCCTGGGTTCAATAAATAAATGCAATTTTGTATATACAATTGCCAGGTCACTTTTTGCACTTGCATACGCGGAAGGATATTTTTCCGGAGTAAATATTTTTAATGCCTCTTCAAAAGCAATAATAGATTTGCTAAGGCTTTCTTCACCATTTTTCCATAATAATTGATACGCGTTTCCCACCATTATTTGAATTTTCGCATAGTATAACGGATATCTGTCGATAGTACTGACTTTCAGGCCGTCATTTAGGACTGTAATAGCTTTATGAATATTTTTTTCTGCATCTTTTACATAGGATAACCTAATATATGCAGACCCAAGACTATACTTGGCTAGACTGTAGTAAATCGGATATTTATCTATAGATAGGGTTTTTAGGGCGTATTCATATGCTTCAATAGCTTTTATAAGATTATCAGAGGTATCTTTTACTTCTGAAAGGTTTTGATAATAATCCCCTATATCAATATAAGTAGCTGCATGCTCAACAGGGTATTTCTCAACAGTGTATACTTTTAACGCCTCTGTATATGATTCAAAGCTAATAATGAAAGGCTCTCTGGAAGCCAGTTTTGTTCCCAGCAAGACATAGGCGTTTCCTAAAGCATTCTTAATTGACGCATAATCTAGAGGATTTTCATTTACTGTAAAGATCCTTAAAGCTTCATTATAAGCATTAATAGCCTTATTAAGATTTTCCAGCGTATTATTAACGGAATATAGTGATCTGTAAGATGCACCCATTTCTTTTTGAATAACTGCATATTCTTTAGAATATTTATCATATTTATAAATAAATAGAGCTATGTTGAACGAATTAAGCGCTTTTGTAATATTTTTCTCTGTATCTCTTACTCTTGATAAACTGTTATATGCAGTTCCCAAGCCTACATGTGCTGCGGCATAAATTTCTTCATGCCTTTTTAAAGAACACACCCTAAGAGCTTCTTCATATGATAATACAGCTTTACTTGCATTTTCTTCCCTGTTAAGCATGTTTGACATTTTGTTATATACGTTACCCAAATTTACTCTTACACGGCCGTATTCTTCCGGGTTTTTTGCACTTGAAATACTGTTAAGAACTTCTTCATATAGTGTTATTGCTTCAATATAATTATCATCTTTGAACAATCTGTCAGCATCACTGATCTTATCATTAACTTCATCGATACCGTATCTCTTATTTACAGTAACAAAGCTATTCCTGACAGCTACAATTACATTATTACTTCCATTAACAACAATACTGCCTGTATTATCGACCCATATATCTAGTGTATTTTCCTCTTCATTCCAGGTATACTGCATTCCCAGACCATAGTCAATTATTTCTATAGATACAAACAGTCTGTTTTGAATTACCAGTGTAGGAACATCAAGGCTTTTATATTTGCCGTTTATTATTGCTTCTTGACTTAGGGCTTTTAGTTCTATTGACTTATTTTTTTTACTGGCAGTTGCCTTTTTTTCAGATGCTTCCCAATTCACTTGGTATCCCAACAGATTTAGTGTTTCTCTAAAGGGTATATATACTTTCCCACCCTCTACACAGGGAGGAATTTTAAAATTTACAGGCATATGGTTTATATTGACATAAATATCCTTTTCGTAAGCACGGCAAGGGACTGACTGTAACGAAAATAGTATGAGTATAGTGGTGAAAAAGATTAGCGTTTTTATTCTCATGAATCCTCCAGACTCTAAATACTCTTTAAAATAACTATTTTCTAACAATATGCTAATTTATTTCAACATTACTGTCTACGCACTGTACCACGTTGTTGTTGTCACCGTTTACTTCTATATTAAACGGAGGTTTTTCATCATCTTTCATATCTTCCTCCACTTTATTTGCACTCTTTTTTGAAGTTGAGTTATTGGAAAGATTGTTATTATTCTCTTTATTCTCTTTGGTAACTTCATTTTCATCTAAAGCCTTGTCCAACTGGATAGGATCAGTGGGTTCAACTAATTGTGAATCTGTTATACTGACACATTTTTCATTTTTAACACTATCGGAAGGTGTATTTACAACTGGTGAGGGAATAATTGTTTCTTTGTTGACAAAGGTAATTATTTCATCATAATCACCATCAGCTGTACCAGTATTGCTTAGGCCTACAACTTGTGGCTTATCTGCAAATTTAGTTATACAGGCTACTATAATAATTAATATAAAGGCAAAAGCAATACATTTCTTTATAGGTATAGGGGAGCCATTGTTATCCTTGAAAAAATGGGTTTCAACATTTCCTGACTCTTTATTATCCTTAGCTTCTATAGAAGGTGTGTTTTGATTATTTTCCAGGTAGAAGGATAATTCCAGAGCTTTTTCCAGGAGGACTTCTGCTTCTTGTATCTTTAATAAATTTGATTTGGTGTCTTGAGGTAAATCAGATACGCCAATGTATTCATTTATATTATTAACCAGTTTATCCAGTAGTATGGTATAGCCTTTGCTTCTTAGTTCCTGGACCTTAAAGCACAGTGCCTTAATAATATCGTCCAAGTGTTTCCGGCTAGGTTTTGAAATTCCCCTTGACCACTTGCTTACTATCGACAGATCCAAATAGTAATCTGTATTCATCAAATCCAATAAGTCTTTATAGCGAAGGTTTAATATCTTAAGAGTATCCTTTAATAAATCACCAAAATGAAATTCTCTTTTATCCATTGTTCCCCCATATAACTCATAACTAAATTATAGTTTTTTTGTTTCATTTTACAACAGTTGATTTTACTTTACAACATTATGCTAAAAAACTGCAATAAAAGACTTCCTTCGCAGAAAAAAAGAGTAAGAGTCTGTCAAAAAATACAGATACAAATAAAATTCAAGTAAAATTCAGGCTGAGTTCCTCGATCTTTGGAGCAAAAATGAATAGGATTTATACATGTGGTGGGTACCCAGCAACTTTTGTAATCAATAGTACTGTTTTTATAGAAAGTGAGGTTAGCTTTATGTTGAAAATTATTATTGTTGAGGATAACAGTAAACATCTAGAAGCAATTTCGTTTTATATAAATAGCTACTTAATACAAGCAGGTATACATGGGAAGATACTATTAGAAACAGGTGATCCAAAAGAAGTCCTTGAATTTGTTAAAGGAAGCGGGAGCAGCCCAAATGTCTTTTTTATTGATATAGACCTTAATTCAACAATAAATGGCATGGAACTTGCTCAAGAAATAAAACAGATATTAAACAAAGCATATATCATTTTCATTACACATTATTTAAAATACCAGCAGTGTGCATTCAGGATTCATGCCTATGAATTTTTACCCAAACCTGTGACCAAGGAATACCTTAATAAATGTATAAGGGATATATATAACGAATTAAGTGAAACAACCTTTGGGAATGAATGTGATGAAGATAAAATGATTATTAAATCAGGGCATAAAGACCTGTACATAAAAAAGCATGAAATACTATTTATTGAAAAGCAGGGCAATAAAGCACTGGTTAACACTTTAAAAAGCCAATGTACCTGTTACCTGCCCCTTGAGCACTTTGAGCAAGCGTTTTCAAATGACCGCAACCTTTTAAGATGCCATAAGAGTTTTATCGTAAATAAAGACTACATTAAGGAAATAAGATTTAACAAGCTAGAGATTGAACTGATAACAGGCAAGGTTTGTTATATGAGCCGGAAATATAAGAAGGGACTTGAGATATGAATATCATGCCATGGTTGGTTAAAGACATAATTAATCTACTGATCTTAGCCCTGGCTGCTCTTTTATTTATATGCCTCACCAAGGAATATGCTAAAAAAGAGAAAGAATTAGAGCATCAGAAGCTGTATAACAAATCATTAAGAGATATACTAAACCAATTGGGTGAGTTTAAGCATAACTTTGATAATATTATGGCTACGATAACAGGCTATGCAGAGTTTGGCAGGCTGGATGATTTATTGAATTATTTAAACGAAACCGGCACAAGACATACCTCTTTAGGACTTATTAATATGTCCATGATTAAAAGAATCAAAGATCCGGGGATTATGGG
>JBMOLK010000171.1:0-11698 GCA_049325575.1 Bacillota bacterium
AAATACTCTCACTGCTACTTAAAGACAGGTGAACACAAAGACAAGTGGATAAGTTTATCTCATGACCTATCATTCCAGTATTATAATGAAAGCCATCTGAATGATACCTGGAATCTAATATCTCCCGATGTAGAGCTGGAGATTACCATGTGTATGGGAGCCTTTGAACACAGTAAAATTCCTCAGCTCATGCCATTCATAGTCAATATAAAGCATTATGAGTTTTTTGTAAAAGCAAAAGGAAGGATCAAAATTGAGAATACCTGGATTGATGTAAATAATCTCAATGGTGTTTTTGAACGTCACTATGGAATCTGGTAATATTCTATACTATCTTTTAATAAAAGAATTTTAAGGCAAACAAGAGGATCTTAAGTAACAAAGGGAGGTTAACATGAATACAAGCAAATTATTTAGAAGGTTTTGGGCCTATTACTTTGACAATATTATAGTAGCCGGTATTTATGCAGGGATTCTGATAGTTTTAAAAATGTTTGGTGTAAGCATATCCTTACAGGGAGTCTTGGAGCAAAATTATACCGACCTGGTAACATTCTACTTAACATATGGATTATTATTTCTTGTATACGAAATTAGTTTTCTGTGTTCAAGTTTATCTGCAACTCCCGGCAAATTAATTTTAGGCCTGGAAGTAGTCTGTTATAACCAGGGCAGCTTATTTAAAGTTTTCATAAGATCACTTGTAAAGGTTATAGCTACGTTAATAAGCTTTGTTCCCTTTATTTTCTTTCTTATTGCCGCGTTTACGGAAAATAAACAGTCACCGCACGACATAATAGCCAGTACACTTGTGGTCAGAAAAAATAATGCTGCTTCAAAAAAAATAAATAACATAAACTTAATAGAAGAAATGCAGAAAAGGGGCATTAATACATACAGTGAACAGTTGGCTTTAGCCAGTGAGTTAAACGGCACAAGTAAGAACACTGCCAGTGCCTCCTATTCATGGCTCGGGTTATTAATTTTAGTTATTGCAATTTTTTGCAGTGTAAGTTTTATTACATTATCTTTCTCAGATTTTATAAACTATGCTCAAAAAGTGAGTGTATCGCAGCCCAGATACAAAGATAACGGACTTAAAGTGGAGGAAAGCATAGCCAATAAATATGTAGGGTCATGGATAAGCAGCGATAAGACAGTTGGATTTAGAGTTTACTATAATAAGGAAACCGGCACTATGTATATAAATTCAAGTAAAAGGGGTCTTAAATTCAGGTTTGACAGCAGTAACACACTTTTTGTGACAGATGGAAACAATAATGAGTTTAAAATAAAATTATCCAATAATTCTCTTATCATGACACGTCCGCTTAATGGACAGTTGGAAATAAGATTCGTTTTACGCAAGGTTGAAGAATAGCCAGCGAATCATATATTTATCTTCAAAGTTCGCTATCTCTAATAAACCGTATATAAAAACTTCAGTACTTATAGTATATTTCGCGAAAAAGTAGTAAAATAATACTCATTAAACATTTACATAAATAGGACAATTTATATTCTTTCTTAAATTTTAGTGAGGGCTGCTACATGTTACGGTTGAAAGACGCAATTGATGAGAAGACCTTGGTTATCATTCAGAGAATGCTTATGCAATTTCTGCGAAGTTCCACTGCTTTATATGAAGTCGTTGGTACATATGTATACAGCATCTTTGAGGGCCAATACTGCCAATATTTAAACGATGTCTCATACAAAAATGCCGGGTATTGTCATCAGGAAGCACTTAGTTCGGAAAAATGGATATGTCATAAGGACTGCCTTAGAGTATCCAAAGAATCCATGGAAAAAAGAGAGCCCGTTGAAATGGAATGCTCCGGCGGCATCAACATATATGCCGTACCCATTATACATAATGACTGGGTGATAGGGAGCATCAATGCTGGAATAACAAATCCACCTTTGGATAAAAGCAAGCTTGAATCTATTGCCAAACTCTTCAATATTGATGCCGGTGACCTGGAGCAGCATGCTTGTGAATATAAAAGACTTACCCATGAAGAGATGGAAATCGCCCGAATGCAGCTTAGAATGGCATCCCTTCTTATCTCGTCTTTATATGATACCAAAGTAAAACAAATTGAAGCAGAAACTGAAGTTAAAAGGCAAAAAGAACAGCTGGAGGCCATACTAGATAATATGTCCGAGTCTTTATTCATATTTGATAGTAACGGCAAGTATCTTCTTATAAATAAGGCAGGCAGAGAATATTTTGGAAGAAGCTTAGAAAAGGTGGGAGAAAGCTATGGCTTTGTGGAATACTATGATTTGGAGGGAAATAGAGTTCCTTTTGAGGATGCTCCCGGCTATCATGTTCTACATGGCAGGGCTGTTACTGAAAAAGTTTTACTAGTGAAATCTCCCTTGCAGGAAAAGTATGTAAGCATGAGTGGCTCACCGATATTTGATGAAAAAGGGAGCTTTATGTATGGAGTAGTAACCAGCCGTGATGTTACTGAGAAGATAAAACAAGAACAGATGATAAAGCAGCATAAGGATATTCTCCTAAAATCAGAAAAAGCAAAAAAGGAAGCTCTTGAAAAAGCTATGAAAATGAAGGATGAATTCCTGGCAACCATCACCCATGAGTTTAAAACTCCATTAACCGTTATTAACGCAGCAATTCAAGTCATTAACACTCTATATGGCAATCAGATTTCCGAGAGTGTAAAGAAGCATATTCAAAGAATAAGGATGAACTCCTTTAGACAGCTCCGGCTTGTAAATAATCTCCTTGACATTACCAAATATAACGCAGGACATATTAAGGTACAAAAGCAGTATGTGGATATAGTTTATTTAACCGGTGCCATAACAGACTCAGTTATGCTTTTTGCAAAGCAAAAGGAAGTAAACTTGCACTTCTCCAGTGAAATTGATTATAAGGTGATGGCAATTGATGATGAAAAATATGAAAAGATACTGTTAAACCTCTTATCCAATGCCATTAAGTTTACGCCCAAAGGTAAATCAATTTATGTAAATTTGTCATTTAAAAGCAGAAAAGCCATAATTAAAGTAAAAGATGAGGGTGTAGGAATTCCAAAGGATAAGCAGGATATAATTTTTGAACGGTTTGGACAGGTAGATAGTTCCCTTACAAGGCAGGCAGAGGGGACAGGTATAGGGTTGTCTTTGGTAAATGCTCTTTTATCCGTATTAGGCGGTACAATAGAATTAGAAAGTGAAATGGGAAAAGGAAGCACATTTACGGTGACACTCCCAATAACTAAGTTAAAGAAAAATGTTTTGCCACAGGATAAACTGCAGCAGACCAACAGCAGGATAATGCAGGCTGTAGAAGTGGAATTTTCGGATATATATTCAAGCTAGTTGTGAATAAAATTTATTGCTTTTAAAATAAAAAATACCTCCTATCAGAATGAATTACAGGAGGTATTTTATGAAAAAACTTTATTCTAAAGGTAAAGATTGCAGCTTTACTAAAGTCTCGCCGCTTACAGGATAGCTTGACCACTCTTTTAAAAACTCTCTATTTAGAAAATCCTTTTCAATAGTCTGGACTTCAAAAACTCCGCTTGAATTACCCGGAATTCCAGCCAAATAGTAAAATCCTGCTGTAAAAGGTTTTGAATCTGCAGGAATATAAATTTCCTGTCTATCTTTTGAGAATAATGCATATGAGTAAGTTGTAACTCTTCCCCATCTATCAGGACTTCCTACCACTGTTTTATAACCTTCGAACTCCCAAAGCCCCATTTTATGATATCCATCATATGCTGTTGGCTTAACCTGTTGTTGTAACAGTTCTACTTGCTCCTTTAGCCCGTGGTTTTCTTCTAACAGCCTATTATTATCAGTGGTAAGTTTATGATTTTCTTCTAAAAGCCTATTGTTAGCCTCTATAAGACTTTGATTTTCTACTGCCAGGCTTTTGTTTTTTTCATTAAGTCTACTTATATCGTTTAGAAGAGTGTTGTTCTCTAATGATAGTTTGCTGTTAGCCTGCTCAAGTTCAGTGTTTTTGTTTTGAAGCTTACCCACTATCCCCCTTAAAACGTCAATCTCAATGGTCAGCTCATTAACTTTCTTTAATGCTGTATCAAGCCTGTGCTTTAATCCATTGGATAATCCTAGTGAAGAAGGTTCTGCAACCACTGCCACCGTACTTGTTAACATCAATCCAAGAATGACAGTAACTATTATTATCTTTCTATTTAATCTTTTTATTCCCTTCACTACTCTAATTCCCCCATCTAAGTTTAATTGTTTGAACCGGTATAGAATCGGCAAAAGTAACATTAATCATTCTAACATCTATGTAAAGCTTTTTCACTGTTATTATCTGCCGTTAAAAGAAAAAGACTTATACGTTAACCCGCAAAGGTCTTATCTTAGTGATCCATCGGCTGGTCCTCTGTGATATTTTAATTTAGAAAGTAAAAGGAGAGGGTAAGAAATGACTTACTACAAGAGTGTTGAAGTGGTAATAAGAGAAATGAACCAAAAGAAAGGCAAGTATCAGAAACAATTGGACAGGGTAAAAGAGAATTTGTCAGACCTGTTTAAACTGCTCAATACAGCACAGGATAATTATGACAACGCTTTAGAGGAAACACAAACAGAACAGGCTATTTTGTACCAGTCTGAAATTGACAAACTCAAAGCTGAAATAGCCACTCACGAATACGCTAAATCCGTTTTAGAGGACAAGTTTGACAAGGTAGACACAGATTACAGGCAGGACTATTTTGACGCTGCAGACGAGGATACAAAAGCTGTAGACCGTCAATTTGAAGCTGAAAAGATTCGCTGATTTTTCTGCTATGGGTAAAATTGACTTTTGTGCTCCTGGCGTAAATATCCTGTCTACATACCTGGGCAATAGCTATGCAACTTTAAGTGGAACATCAATGGCTACCCCCACATGTATCAGGTGTTTTGGGGTTGATGTTGTCTGACATCAGAAATGATATAGATGGCAATGGTAGTGTATCTACTAAAGAAGTAAATAGTATTCTTTTTAGATACGTTGAGGATATTGGTACTGTTGGATATGATAATATTTTTGGGAATGGAGTTTTAAAAGCCGGACACTATTAAAGAAAAAAATTAGTTTTTTATAAGGTTAGGGACTTATTTTTAATACAAAAAAAGAATATAATAAAATTTGGGGGGGGGGAAAAACACACATGAAATTTACTAAAATCAAAAGTTTAATAGCAGTTGCTATTTGTACTACTACACTGTTATCTATTTCAAATATAGGTCTTGCAGCGAAAAAAGATAACGAAAAATCGACTAACCCACCACCGTTAGAGTATATAAGTGAAGCTGATGTTGATTTCACAAGTATCATAAATAGTGGTATTCCATTACATAGTGAGGAAAATATATTTGTATCAGATGCACCAGAAGTAGGTATTGCTTGGGCTAAAGAGGCACATGATCAAATGGCAAATAGAGCTTTGACTATTTTAAAAAATGATAAAGGAACTACTGTTTATAATATGTTAAATGAAATGGTTCCTTATCCACCAGGTGGTTATACAAATGGAGGCTTCATAGCATGTGTGAGAGCTTGGCAGGCTGATGAAAGAGAAAATGATAGTAGCACTTATGCAGGACATTTTTATGGTGCTGATGGCAAGAATTATCTTGGACAGACAAGTCCGACTGCATATACTCGTTTTAATAACCATTATTATAATGCCGTTACACTTTATAATAGTGGTAAAAAGTATGAAGGATATGAAGAGTTAGGAATGGCCATTCACTACCTACAAGATTTAAATGCCCCACATCATGCAGCAAATCAAATTGCGGTTTTATCAAATCATACTGATTATGAGGCGTGGGTGGATAGTAATATTTCTACATTTCTGATTAATAATGCAACAAGTACTACATACGACTATGTTATGAATAGCACCTTCAAGAAAATGGCAGATGATTTTTCTGCTTCAGCAAGAGCAACATATAGTAATTGCAGCAATTCGGATTTCAGGACAATAGGATTTAATGACACAAAAGAAAATTTAGCAAGAACCCAAAGAGCTATAGCTGGGTTATTTTATAGGTTTTTAAAAAACACGAATAGAATTTGATTTACGTCTCGTATAATAAATTTATATCTGTTGACGGTCTGTGCTAGGTGTGTGTCCCGCATACCCTAGCATTTTTGACTGTACTAAATGTGGTGCGAATTGCATATTAGTTAATTAAAAAGGGGTAAAAAGGATGATAACTAAAATTTTTATAGCATTAGTTTTTTCGCTTTTGTTAATTCCCATTACTAATATTATACTTCTTATTGTTTACAAGATATCCAAAGGCATTTTTATAAAGAACAAACTATTTCTTGCCTTTTTTCTAATTGAATTATTAATTTTTACTACAGCTATTCTTGCACCTATACCTGATGGAGGAATATTCGTACAGCTATTTTTAGGAGAAATTGTAGGAATAATCGTATTAGTAAATCAGATTACTTCACTTGCTATTTCAAGAAGAACTTAACCTATAACTACTTAGAACTAACAATTCAAACTTGAGTTTATACGTAAGCGGTGGAAGCCTTCCATTTGATATAATGCGATAAAACAATCAGATGGGAGGCTTTGACTATGAGATCTAGGGTATTTTTGCATATTCCCCCGAAAAGTCTGAATGCGGTAAAGATTTCACAAGACCGGAGTACCAGTTGATGAAACGTATGCTCAGGGGTGGAGATGTTTTATATATAAAGTCACTTGATAGGCTGGGACGAAACAAGCAAATGATATTAGATGAATGGCAGGAATTAATTAAGGTTAAAAAAATTGATATTGTTGTTTTAGATATGCCTCTCCTGAATACTACAAAATATAAGGACTTAAACGGTATTGAAACATTAATTTCTGACTTAATACTTCAACTACTAAGTTATATGGCCGAAGATGAACGCAAAAGGATAAAAGAAAGACAAGAAGAAGGCATTAAGGTTGCAATCAGCAAAGGAGTTAAGTTTGGCAGAAAGAAAATAGAAATCCACGAGAGTTTTAAATCTACATACAATGAGTGGAAGCAAAACAAGATAACAGCAGTAGAAGCTATGAGGATCGCAGGTATGAAAAGCAATACCTTTTATAGAAGAGTAAAGGAGTACGAAACAACTTTAAATGCCGATGTTAAGATTTACTAAGCGTCTTAAATATGCTCCCAGCCTTACCAAATAAATCAATTCTAGTATTATAAACAACTTGTTTTATTCCAGGTGTACCCAATATGGGTACTATCTTATCAATGTGAGAAATGATCTAAGCGATAAATATATGTATTCCAATGTTTAAATACAATAAAATGAACTCTGTGAGTACAAGATTATGGATTGAACATCAGAACCAGTAAAGAAGTAAGTTACCTAAGGCATATAATGCATAACATATACAGAACGGCTTAAAGCAAGTGTACCCTGAGCCGTTCTGTATCATAACCTTAATGTTGAGACTGGTTATTTTGGCTGTCTTGATCCGGGTTACTAAAGCTCGGGTGCTGAGGATTGTTCACATCAAAAAATTTTCCCGGTGTAGATAAGTCAAAGTAGAGCTTGGAGTCTTTAGTAATACCCCAGTCTCTTTGGGAACCACTGTCCTGAATTTTATTAAAAGCTTCTCTAAACAAGGTGTTATGTGCTTCCTCTCTATTCAGAAGAAAGTCAATGGTATCTCTTACGCCTTTGTCGTTAATCTGCCTGTGAAGATACTCATAAACTACCTTTGCCCGTTGTTCAGCAGCTATATTGGATAAAATGTCGGCAGCTAAATCACCGGTTTCGTTTACATAAGCTGCTGTCCAAAGCTGACCGGAGGCATTTGTAAGCATAGGTGCAAGTCCGGTAAGTACATGCGCTTCTATATTGCCTACTGTAGCATTCTGTGCATCAAGGTTATGCCCATTTAGCATATTAATTGTTGTAGCAACCATTTCCATATGGCTCAATTCTTCCGCTGCAATATCAAGGAACAGATCTTTTATGGCGGGATCTTTAATGCGGAAGCTCTGTGAAAGATACTGTAGTGCTGCTTTAAGTTCTCCCTGCGGACCACCCAGTTGCTCCTGCAGCATGGCAGCATAATTAGGATTGGGGGCATCCACTCTAACTTCATGTAATAATTGTTTATCATGTTTAAACATAACTTTTGCTCCTCCCAAAGTTTTAGAATTGTAGATCATACTTCCATAATGTTATTGTTTGCTTTATTATTCGTATATATGTAACTTACTATATACTCTCGGATAACAGCTGTAAGAAAAGGACATACTAGCTTTGAAATATTTGATATAAAACTAAAGGAGACTAAAAAAATGCAAGTAGAAGACAAATTTTCCTCTATCGGCAACTATAAACTTCATTATAAGCAGTCCGGTACAGGTGCTCAGACAGTGGTCCTCCTGCATGGTATTCCAACCAATTCCTTTTTATGGCATGGGGTAATACCTTTTCTAAGTGAAACCTATACAGTGATTGTACCTGATTTGCTTGGTTATGGACTATCTGACAGGGCGTCTCAGGATGAATTGTCACTTCCCAACCAGGCGAAACACATTTTAAAGCTTCTAGATATCCTAAATATTCAGCAGGCTCATTTCGTAGGTCATGATCTGGGAGGGGGAATTGTACAAATACTGGCCGATAAGTATCCTGAACGTGTATTGAGTATAACCGTTGCTGATGGTGTATGCTTCGCTAACTGGCCTCTGCCAAAAGTTGCAGCTATGCGTTGGCCTACAGCACCTGAATTTGAACCAGGCCCGGCATTAATTGAGCAGATGATCCGCGGGGGCGTATATAATCCTGAAATCTTAACCCCTCAAGTGATGGAAGCATTCACTTCACCTTTTGCTACTCCAACAGGGCCGGAAGAGCTCAAACGTGCATCCCTGGCACTTGACCATCATCAAACAGAAGATATTGTGCCTGACCTTCCCAATTTAAAAGTACCAGTTACTCTGTTATGGGGACAGCATGACCGTTATCTTCCTCCTTATTGGGGTCAAAAACTGCAGGAAGCTATTCCGAATTCCAAGTTAAAAATTCTACCTGAATGCAGCCATTATTCCATGCTTGATAATCCTGTTCTTTTTTCGCAGGAACTAATAAACCACTTAAACAACCAATAATAAAGATGCTAATCATATGTTTTAAAGCTGTACTTTAATGTCTCAGAGTGCAGCTTTATTCATACACTTTTTAATCAATAAGATTTGAAAGCTATCTTCATGCAGTAAGAATTTATATTTTGATTTTTGGAATGGATTATAAAGATGCACTGGCTTTTGCTAATAAACATGATGACTTTGGATGGTATCAGAGAATTCAAGATGCTGGCTATAATCTCAAGAAATTAATTATCTAGATTGAGCTTTTAAGCACAAGTAAGGAGATTTGAGTAGCGACATCCTGTCAAGACCGTTAGACGGCTATATAAATATAAAGATAATTAAGGAGTCAAGTAATGACAATTTCAAGCGAAATCTTAAACTTCCAGTACAGGTATAAAACCTGTGTTTTTTTAATGTGAAAAGGAATAAAATAACTTGGGGTAGTACCAGCATCTGTGTCATGTACTGAAAAGTAAATGTAAATTTTTTGTAGAATAAATGACGCAAAAACTCAGCACTTCTTTATGTGATATCAAAAAATATAAAAAGTAGACTTATGTGATAGTGTTTTATACTAACACATAAAGCCTACTTTTTGTGTTAGTTTTCTGTTTAAAGACACTTTTCAAAGTGACTATGCTTATTGGGTATTATTAGATATAGACCTTTTTATAAAACCTGTAGAGCGGACAGCATTGGCTGCTAAGCTTAATACAGGTAAATTTGTGTTTGGTATGATATAGTTAACCAGAGGTAATTTAAGGAAACTAATAAGTCTATCAAATCCTTTGTTATTCAAGTTATTTACATATTCTCTTAGTGTTAGAGAGTTGGCATAGTGTTTATCAAACCATGCTGTTAGCTTATTATAATCTTTTCCCGTTATTATTGATTCGGCAGCATATATACCGCTTAATATTGACGTAATTTGCCCAAAACCCATAAATGGTAAAACAAACCCTCCAGCAGCCCCAGTTAGTAAGACCTTCCCTATTTGCCTAGTTGAAACCCTTCCCAATTTGTATTCTTCATACTTAAACTCTGTATTTGGTATTGGTTTTATTTCTAAATCTTCAATCGTCTTTAACCAAAGGGAATCTAATTCTTGTGGTGAAGATGGAATTGCTACTGTACAATAGCTAGCCTCATTTGTGTCAAAAGGTGCAAAATATACCATACAGTTTTTACTGAGCTTAGTGTTAATCCATATTTTTGAAACACCAAGATCGAATTTACCTTTAACAATACAGCCTTTCAAAAATGCCTCGGTATCTGTCTTCCATACACCAAGTTCCCTTGAAATAGTAGGATCTCCAGTAGCAATTACAATCCAGTCAAAATCTCTTTCAAGTTCCTGCCAGGTAATAGTTGAATTAAAATGGATATTAGTTTTTATTTGTTTAAACAACTGGCATTCCCATGATCGATTATCATGACCTCGAATTGATGTATAGCCTAAATTATATCCAGTAAATGTTGCTTTATTGTTAGGTGAGTATATTTCAATTGTATGTGTTATTCCAGCTGGTAGTAAATTTAAATTATATTTTTTATTCACATAAATAAGAGGATCTCTAATAGGTCTATGTACTAATTGTATTACTGCTTCCATATTCGGAAAGCGTTCACCTACTCGGTGACGCTTCTCAAAAATTACTGGTACCACATTGTTGTCTTCTAGATATTTTGCACATGCTAATCCAGAAAGGCCAGCTCCTAATATTGCTACTTTCATGTTTCTTAATCCTCTGCAGTTATAGTAGTACTATTTTAACCAAATAAAGAGAAAAATATTATACGCTAAACATATATGGTAAATACAAAATTTTAACAATTACTTTTCAGTACATGACACGGATGCTGGTACTACCCCAAGAATTGTTTATAAGGGATAGACTGTCAATTCGTAGAATTCATATTTCGTGAGGTCTAGCCATCCGGCTCGATGGTCTTGGGCCTTTTAATATTGCGAAGGTTTATATCAGTGTTTTATGACGGCCTGTACATAAAGAAAATCTCAACAGTATTAATACATGCAAGCTCTTAATTTTTAGCAGACTACTCTTATATTTATTTGCATTTGGCTTTGTAAAACCTATACCCTAGCAAAACTATTTATATGCTCTTCAATTATACCGGATTTAAGCCATGTTTGAATTAATTTTTTTACCTTAATCTCAACTTTTTCAGGATCCCAATCTATATACACTTGCAAATCTTTTGCAATCTCATCTATTGTAAATTCACTATGTCCTTTAGATAAAATAATATTATATATTGTAAAGTTAATATCCCTTTCGTTTTTCACAGGTACTTTTACTAAACACATATATTTGCCTCCTTATAAATTATAACAAGTTTATCATACTTATTTTTACTTTTTCAATAAAAATTCAAACATAATTTTTAATCGTTATTAAATTTTAATAATTGCTCTATGTGCCTCATACCTGATTTGCCGGACACAGTTGAGTTAGGGTACAATATAACTGTGGAGGGAAACTAAATGAAGAATACTGGAAAACGTTACAATGAAGAATTCAAAGCTGACATTATCCGGCTCATACGTGAG
>JBMOLK010000172.1:0-11602 GCA_049325575.1 Bacillota bacterium
AAAGCAGTATAAATATATTATAGGTGTTGTGAAAGAAGGATTCCTATAAATTAATGCAAAAAATGACCGCTGAGTTTATCAGACCGGTCATTTTTTTTGCACCTACGCTATTTCATCCATCGCTTACCATCTTCTGACTGAAAATTTAAGTTCTATATTTTCCAGCTTAATTATCAATTTCCATACACTTTGAAATCATTGTAAACACTTCTGCTCTGGTTATGGATTTATCGGGCCTAAAAGTATTATCACCGTACCCGCTGATAACACCTAAAGACTTTGCTTTTGCAACATATCCCTTCGACCATGACGGAATCTGCCAACTATCCTTAAATGAAAGCTCCACGTTATCCAGCCTTTCATGCCCGAAGGCCTTCATCAACATTACTGCCATCTCTTTTCTTGTAACCTTGTTAAACGGCCTAAAGCTATTATCTTCATATCCGCTGGTAATTCCCCTATCTACAGCAGTCATTATATAATCTTCTGCCCACTTTGGTATCTTGTCGCGGTCTTTAAAAGTCAGATTTGTACCTGAAGATGTATTAAGGCCTGCAGCCTTTACAATTAGTACAATTACTTCAGCCCTATTTATCTCTGCATCAGGCTTGATTGTTCCATCAGGATAGCCGGTTATAACACCCTTATCTGAAAGCCTTTTTGTAAATTCTTCGGCCCAGTGCCCGCCTATATCAGAAAATGCTGCGGGTGAAGGTGTATTGCCTTTTTTTGCAGGACTCGGCTTGGGTGTGGGCGTCACAGGTGTCATAGTAGGAGTAGGAGTTGGAGTTACTGTAGGCTTTGGCAGATATATTGGTGTTACAGTAGGCTTTGGTGTAGGTATAGCTGCCGGAGCAGTTGCAGATATGTCCCCTGTCACCTTTACTGAACCGTTGATATAATTGGCAATTTGAATTTTAGTATAAGATGAGCTAAAAGCATAACTCTTAGACGCATTACCTATTATATTATAAACTGCCCCTGCAGGTGCATTATCAGGTATTTTAAAACGAATTGAAAATAATGTTCCATCGTTTTTGATGACTGTACTTTCATTTCCGGAAGCTAAAAAAACCACAGATGCAACTCCTTCTGTCTTATTAAAGTTTGTAGTAAGCTCGTTTGTGTTTATGACCAAACTTCCAGGCGTTACACCTATTACCGAAAGTTCTTTGGGATTAAAATCAACCCTGAAATTACATGAATATATGCCTGAAGACGGAACATTCTTAAGTGTTACAGGTACAGATACAGTGCTTCCCGGTTCACCACTTACATTCCCTATACTTACCTGCAGTCCTCCGGCAGCCTGCACAAATGGCAGCGTCTGCAAGGCGGCAACCAAAAATGTAATAATAAATGTCAAAATAAGTCTTTTCTTAAAGCCTGTGCTTTTAAACTTCTTGCTAATCATACAAAAACCTTCCTTATTCGTACTTGTTAAGAAAACTAATATCTCATAAATATTCTATACTTTTTGGAATAATTATGCAAAACAAAAGCTGGAAATTGAAAGTACTCATATCACATGCTTTTCATTTAATCGTAATATTTTACAACTTTACTAAAGCGCTCACTTTGTTGTAAAATTTATGTTAACGTTTATTATATATGTGAGGTTTTAATAATGACAACTGAAGATATCATACAATACTGTCTCTCTAAGAATGGTACATATGAAGACTATCCTTTCGGTCCTGAGCCTCTGGTTATAAAGGTAGGTTCCAAAATGTTTATACTGGTCTCTGTAAGAGGAGGGAAAACCCATATTTCACTCAAGTGTGATCCTTTTATTGCAGAGAGTTTCAGGCAGCAATACCCGGCTGTTACTCCCGGATATCATCTTAACAAACAGCACTGGAATACAGTTGCTGTGGACGGGTCCATCCCGGATCAGGAATTGTTCTGGATGATTGATCATTCGTATGATCTGGTTTTAAAGTCCCTTACCAAAGCAGAAAAAGAATCACTGGGTAGAGTATAGGTTTTAAACTGCAGGCAGTTAAAGAAAAATAATTGGCCTGCTTTTTTATGAGTTTTTGTTTCATACCCTAAAGTAGTGGTATTAATAATCATGAGTTCGTAGCAAAAAGCATTGGCATAAAACTTTTTAATGCTAACATATTAATAAAATTCACAATTTTTAAGGAGTGGTATAAATTATGAAGAAATTTGTATGTTCAATATGCGGATATGTACATGAAGGAAATGAGGCCCCTGACTATTGTCCACAGTGTAAGGCAGCAAAAGAAAAGTTTGTTGAGAAAAGTGAAGCAGCCATGCAGTGGGCTGATGAACACAGAATCGGTGTGGCAATGGATATCGATAAAGAGGTAATCGAAGGTCTTAAAGCAAACTTCATGGGTGAATGTACAGAAGTAGGCATGTATCTTGCAATGAGCCGTCAGGCTGACAGGGAAGGTTATCCTGAAATAGCTGAAGCATATAAGAGAATAGCATTTGAAGAAGCAGAACATGCGGCCAAGTTTGCCGAATTGCTTGGAGAAGTAGTCTTTGCCGACACAAAGAAAAACCTGCAGTTAAGGGTTGAAGCAGAGTTTGGAGCATGCCAGGGTAAAAAGGATCTTGCAACAAGGGCTAAACAACTAAACTATGATGCAATTCACGATACAGTTCATGAAATGTGCAAGGATGAAGCACGTCACGGTCAAGCCTTTAAAGGACTTCTTGAAAGATATTTCAAATAATTAACTACAAGTTAAAATTTTTGTTAGTTCATTGTTTTGTAGTGGTATAAATAAACTGCGATAAACTTTGTATAAATGTGTGACCTGTAGATAAGGCTGGACTTTGCATTCCCAGCCTTATTTACTATAGATCACGTATTTTTCCTGATATTCACCTTTACAGTCCAATATCTGTATACTAGAATCTCCGTGGTTGATAGACTATTGGACTATTAACTTGGCTTAATTCTGGTTAGAAGGTTTCCAATAACCCCTATAGCTCCTTTTTCATCCGGCTTTAGCCCTTCCTTCACACCTTCCATCGTAAGCCTTTTTCTGACAACTCCCAAATAATAATCGAGCCTGCAAAAACTGCCTGTAAGACCGGAGTAGTCAAAATCCATGTTGTGCCTGCGTCTCTCAAGACCGTCTGCCATCTCTTTTAATGTCCTTGAAGCAAAATCCATGCCATACTTTTCACAGTCCTCTGAAGCCTCTTTTATCCGGTCTGTCATATCTTTTTGCGCAACTCCAAACCCGCTTGTAAACAGGCTGTCCAAAATATCTTCAACCTTCTCAACTACCAGGCTTATACCTTCGTTACTACTCATGGCTTTCCTCCTACTCCAGGGTTAGATTCACTTTAGTTCCATCCTTGTAATATGCCGTTATGGGATAGACCGAAATACAATCACTTGCAAGATACAGCCTTCCAAGAAGCATACCCGGACACCTTCTAAGCCTCTCAAAGCCTTCAAACTTCTTTATAAGTCCTTTGTTTTCCGGAGTAAATTTCAAGGATATGTTTATCATCCTGTCTTCCTTATCATAAAGAGGCATGTTAAATACCTGCCTTATTTTGTCAAAACTGCTCTTTCCCCAACTGCTGATTTTAAGGAAAAAGAGATTGTAATTCTCGTCAGACTCAAACACCTGGCTCAATAATCCTTCCGAAAGCTTCTCAAAGGCTGTCATCCAGTCATCCAGCATATACCCGGCCAGGCTTATTTCACTAAACTGTGTATCACCAATAACTCTTGCCTTACTCCGTGAACTGGAGGAAAGTCTTCCCTCACCGTTCATCTTTCCATTTGTCAGCTTGATATGGGATTTGGAGAACTTATCTACCGGTGATTCAACCCCCCAGGGCAGCTCCAACTTATAGAGCTCGGCCGGATTTATACCTGAACCCTCATAAAAGGTAGGCCTTGAAACTGTATATGTCAGCCATCTGTTCATTTTTTCATTAAAGAAATAATAAGTTATCCCGCTGTAGCCGGATTTGGTGATCCAGCCTTCCGCCCCCATTCCATGAATGTCAACAGGCGGAATATCATAATATGAGCTTTTGAATTCTCCTGCCAGCTCCCCTGTCAATACAGGGTTGTCTATGTTTTTGTCCAAAGCATCGGCTATATTATATATTGTGGAAAGTATATTCCTCATTCCACCCCTTGAGAATGAGGCCTCCTTTTTAAAGTAGTACTCTGCACTGGCTCCCAGCCTTCTAAACATCTTCTCAAGACTTGGAATATTGGAGTTGTGGCAGATTACCGCCATTTGTTCCATAAGCTCAATACTTGATTCAGGCATTCTGGCAAGACCCGATACAAGAAGATCCCTGACAAATTTCTTTATTTCAAGAAGGTTTTCGGCAGCTACCTTAACTTCACCGATGATACTGGCTTCATCAACACCAATTCCCTTAAAAAGCTGGTAATGGATGACAGCTTCTCCCTTGTGCCTGCAAAAGTCGGAGGCCTTGCAGGAGCAGATAGCATTCTTTAAGGGCTCGCTGCATGGAAACCTTACCTGGGTGTCCTCTTCAGGAAACTTGACCGTCAAAATGCTTCCTTCCTCTATCTGGGACTTAACTCCAAACTTAAGCCTGCTTATTATATCGTTATAAACCTTCTCACCAATAAGCCTTCTGATTTCCCTGTCCTCCATCTCAAGAAGGGGTGAAAAGTCCGGTTCTATAGAAGCCGGCTCTTCTTCCTTACCTGTCTCTTCCTCCTTTGTGCCGAAAATTCCGGGGTTATTCTTAATATAAATGAACCCCATAAGGACATGCTTGCATATGCTTCTTGACGGACAGGAGCATTTATACTTTTTTATATCAGCTGTGAGCTCGCAGGAGTTACCATCAGGAAGAGTCAACCTCAAAAAAACCTCCTCTACCTGAACATCCACACCGCTGCCATCCCCAAGGTCCTTTACAGCCCTGTTGTATAAGCCCTTGTTGGAAAGGCCTATAAGATATTCTTCATCAATATTCGATATCATGTGTATTATGTTTTTTATGAAATCACTTCTGCAATCCATTTGGATAATCCCTCCGGAGTCAGTGCGGCTACATTGGCCCCCATGGCAGCCATTTTTTCAGCAGCCTTTTTATCATATACAGGAACAGCTTCCATATCAAGAGCTGTAAGTATAATAAGCTTTGCGCCCGATTCTATTATCTTCTTTGCAGCAGCATACATACGGCCATAAGGCCCGCCTTCACAAAGATCTGTTACCAGAACCACAATTGTCCTGTGCGGATTTTCAATAAGTCCACAGCAGTAATGGAGTGCCTTGCTGATATCCGTTCCCCCTCCAAGTTGAACACTCATGAGTGTCTGGACCGGGTCATCAACATAGCCTGTAAGATCAACCACCTGGGTATCAAATATAACCAGGTTTATTTTAAGCATGGGAAGGCTGGCAAATATACCGGCCATAACTGCAGAGTGTATAACCGAGTCAATCATACTGCCGCTTTCATCAACAGCAATTATGACCCTCCAGGGGTTATAGAGCTGTACCCTTCTATTAAAGAACACCTTGTCTATGACAAGCTGTTTGTTTTCTCTGTCATAATTCTTGAGGTTTTTCCTAATAGTTCTCTTAAAATCTATATTTCTGGCTGATTTAATCCTGCTTGAGCTATTTCTGTCAACTCTCCCCATAATGCTTCTTTTTATATCATTCTCAAGCTTTTTCCTTATGTCATCAGCTACTTTTTTGACTATTCTCTTTGCACTTTCCAGTACATCACCCTTCATAAGGTGTTTTAACTGCAGTATGCTCTTTAAAAGGTCGGTATTTGGCTCCAGCTTTTCAAGCACTTCCTTGTCGGTTAAGAGCTCTGACAGATTATATTTATTAAGGGCGTGTTTTTCCAGAATCTCCACAGTACTCTTGGGAAAAAGAGTTCTTATCCTCGTAATCCACTCCGGAACAGTAATAGAAGACGAACCAAGGGAACCTCCCCTGACTCCTCTTTCTTCACCATATTCCCTGCCATAAAGATAGTCAAGCACCTGGTCCATACCCGCATAGTTCAGCTCCCCGGATGAAAAGTCCAGGCTTTCACCCGAAAACTTCCCCAGAATAAGTCTCCACCTGTTAATCGCCTCTGAATCATTCATCATTTAAAAGCCCCCATTTTTTAAGTGCGTTTACCCCGGTTTTATTAAGTTTTACACCCAGGCCTATTTCCAGCTCACTTACCGAATCTGCTTTTACTATCTTCTCTTCAGACACCCCATATAAGGCTGAAACCCTTTTTGCAATATCACATATTTCACCTGGTGTGAAAAAACTAAAAGAAAGCCTGAGCTCCGGAATCAATCTAAGGAAATCTTCACGGTCAAGGTTTTTGATACAGTGGTCAATGCCTTTTATAAAGCTTTCATCATGATACACAATATCCCGTGCAGTTGAGAATAACCCTTTTAGAAAATGAACCGATTCCAGAAACTTATCCCCAGTACCGAAAAGATAGCCTTCTGCCCTTTTCATGACAGTATCCCTCTCTATCCTTTCAAGTCCCAAAAGAAGGCCTGTACATGCCCCCTCTATGCAGCTGTTACAGTTACTGCGCCCAATCACGTCCATGAGGGCTTCACCCAGTACTTCCCTGTCAACCTGAAACTCCTCCCGGCTTGAGATATAAAAAATGTCCTTAAGCTTGGATACTATCTGATCCTCATCCTCCCGTCCCGTGCTATAAAGTCCGGGTATAAGGTATACTGCTTTATTATAGCTTTGCTTTACAAGGTCCTTAAGAGGCTCATGTTGGCTAATACCCAGCATCCTCCCGGAGCTATAAATAAATCCCAGGTTGTAGGTACAGTCAGCTACAGAATAGAAATTGCCATCGTCTCCTATTATCTGTGAAACCTTTGGCAGGATCTCATCCAGTATCTCAATTATCCCCATCATTATGGCATTCACAATAAGAAGGGATATCTCACCTGAGTGCTCACCTGCTTCACCAAACTTCTGGGATAATATGCCTGATGCTGCTTCCTTAAGGGTACCTCCGTATACGGATACTTCAATAAGGCTGCTTTCTACAGCTGTACTCCACTTATATTTCCATATCTCCCTTATGAGATTTGTATTCTTCCTTGCCGTAAAATCAGGCCCCTTGGTTAGTACACAGAAGTTTGTGTTTAAAAACCTCATTATATGAAAAAACTCGCTTTGCTCCCTGTGTTTTGCACTCTTATAAATGTCCAGGGCCTGCTCCTGCTCTACGGTAGTACTAGTCTTAAGCTTAAAATGGATAACCTTCTCACGAAAATCCTTTACAATAGGCGGAACCTCTGCGTCGCTGCATAGCTTCCCGGTTCTTTCTCCTGTCAGGAGCCTTAAAAGCACATCAAAATGAGCTTTGTCATAATAGTTAAACTCCCCCTTAGTAAAGGAAGCTCTCACTCCATCCATCAGCTCAAATACCCCGGGCTGTTCCTTTTCGCGTAGAATCCTTAAGCCTTTTACCATATTGAATGCCTCTATCTCATCTGCTGTTGAAATGCCCTCGTTCTTTCTCAAAGCCTTTGCACACTGTATGATAAAACCAAGTATGGCGCTTTCATAAGGCTTGTCATCCCCTTTTACAATACCCTCCCAAACCTCCTGGTAAAATGCCGGGTGGGGCATACCACTTGCATATCCGGAAAGCTGATCACTTTCCTCAAAGGAGTAGGCCATTGCATAGCATGCAGCAGAGGATGCATCAATTGTTCTGACTTTTCCCTTCCCATTCTCTTCAATAAGCTTTAAAAGTCCCCATGTATGGAATCCCCCTGTTACAACCAATACCCTGGCATATTCCTTTAATGCCTTTTTTATATTGGAAGCCATGAATTTTTCACGGGCTGTACACCCGTCAGCCTCAAGCATTTCTTCAGTATAGTCAACCCTTGAAAAGTAGCAAAAGGCCAGTATATTCTTGACAAAAATATCAGTTTCCTGGGAAATACCGTCAATTTCATAAAGCTTTTCCCACAGCTCACTGAAATTCCTGCAGCCTTGGCTGTCACATAGTCTTCCAATGAAAGTGCTTCTAAAGAGCAGATAGTCATCGTTATAGCTGACCTTGCCCTCCTTGCTCTTAAATCCTTTACCCTCACTGCTGTTTGCAAGAATATCGTGATAAGAAAGGTCAATAAACGAGTACCTGATTCCTCTTGACCGGGCTTCCCTTATGGCCACAAGCTCCGGTGAATAGTCTAGAAAGGGATAGTAGCAGACATACTTACCATCCTTCTCTCCAAGTACCCCTTTCTTGTCCTGATAGCTGTAGTAAATACATAAAGGAGCCAGGCTCTCCTCATGTTCAATATACCTTAAAACACCACCGGAATTGCATGGTCCTTCAATCAATATAACCTCCGGACTGTATTCCGAGATAACCTTTCCCAGATGAAAGGAACAAGCCGGGCTGTGATGACGTACCGGAAAAAACACTAGATTGGATTTAAGATTATAGGCTTTTTCATAAAGACTGTTTATTTCAGCCATTTGCGTGCTGTGTAGTAATCCTTCCATAGCCTTCCCTCTTTCATGCTCCTTTGTTTTACCACCACGTTAAAATAGCTTTTCAGCTTGTCAAGATCATCCCTGCTCTCCTTTAGAACAGCCCCAACCAGGTTCTGTACAACATAGTCCATATTTACCGAGCCATCGCCATAATAAAATGAGCTCATGGCAGACTGGTAATATACCGATACTGCTTCAGCGGTGCTCATAACCGCTCCGGGCCGGTCCACCCGGTTTCCCTCCGAGGTCACACCGTCACGAAGTTCATGGAATGTGGCTGCAAGAATAGCTACTGCATCCCTGTCCACCTTTGTATCTATCCCAGAAGACTTAAGGAGTCTTTCTGATTCTTCTTCTATTATCCTTGCCTCAAGAGAGACATCATTGACGGGAAAAACCGTTTCAAAGTTGAATCTTCTCTTTAAGGCGCTGCTCATCTCGTTTACTCCCCGGTCTCTTGTGTTTGCCGTTGCAATGATATTAAATCCAGGTTTTGCAAAGACAATACCATCCTCACCAAGCTCTGGAATATTTAAAACCTTGTCACTCATTACGCTTATGAGACTATCCTGAACTTCAGCAGGACAGCGGGTTATTTCTTCGAACCTTGTTATGAGTCCGTTCTCCATGCCTGTAAAAAGAGGCGAAGGTACGAGAGCTTCAGGGGTTGGACCTTTAGCAAGAAGGAGGGCATAGTTCCAGGAATACTTGATCATATCCTCTGTAGTACCTGCTGTCCCCTGTATTGTATTTGTACTGGACCCGCAAATGGCGGAAGAAAGAAGCTCGCTAAGCATTGTTTTTGCTGTCCCGGGCTCTCCTACCAGCATGAGGCCTCTATTGCCGGCAAGAGTCACTATGCATCTCTCAACAAGAGTATCATCACCGTAGAATTTCCTTCTTACTATTACTTTTTCTCCATCTATATCCATCGGCTTCTCACTTCCCAGTATAAATGTCCTTACCGCTTTTGGAGAGAGCTGCCAGTTCTGCGGCTTTGCACCGCTGTCATTAGCCTTAAGAGCCCTAAGTTCCTTTTCATAATACACCTCTGCAGGCGGCTTTAGAATCTTTACTTTGTCCATATTTAACCCCCTAAAATCTATCTTCTGTTTTTCCACTTCTCATCAAAGCCTGTGCTGGAAGCAGTTGCCCTGTCAATATCATAAAGAATCTCGCTAAAGAACTTGGGAGGAACATCACAAGGCATCACCATCCTTTTATCATCGACAGTATCATATACGTAGCTTCCCCTCTCAATAGTACCGGCCTTGTAGAAGACTATCTCATGTACTGTCACCTCTTCCTCCTGCTCATATCCCACACCGGCACCGCTAAAGTGAAGCTCTGCACCTACTCCAAGCTTCCTGCTTTCCTTAAAGAAGTCGCCATACCAGCCCGCATCCTGTACAGACCCCCTATACCAGCCGAATTTAGTTAGCTTCCCGTATAGTGATTTTCCATTAAGCTTTATTCCGCCGAAACGCTCAATATTTTTTATTGACTTCTCCGCTTCTTCCACTTTGTAAACCTTTCTTGTCAGCTGCTCAAAGGGCTGCTTTATTTCATAATCCTCCAGTTGCCCGGACCATTTTTCTATTTCTTCAACAGAAAGTTCCACAGGGTGAATCAACCCTACCGATGCATTCTGCGGAATGCTATATTCCTCTTCCTCTATGGTATTGAATGTTCCATCTTCCATATATCTAAAGGACATTTCAAGATTCTCATCAATATATGCACCCCATATCAGGCCTATGGCAAACTGATGCATAATGGGGTTTTGCACAAACAGCTTGTTCCATCCCTCAACACTCCATTTTCTGTTTAGAGAAAGGGCCATCTCAAGACGTGAGCCCTGAAGGTCAACCACAGCTTTTAACCCCTTTTTAAGGGCTTTAAAATCTTCTTTTTCAGCCTGGACCTTATCCTGATCATCATTCTTGCTTGGAGAGGGCAGGGACTTAAGTTTTTTATCATTATCATCAAAAATTTCAAGCTCAAGATTGGTTGAAAGCCTTGCTGTAAACTTTCTTCCTCCGTAGTCAAAGACCCGCTCCCCTCTATTGTCAAAATCAAGACTTGGTACTATCCTGTCTGCAAGATCTTCAGGGTCCAGGTTAAGTTCCTTTGCCGCAATCTCAAATGCTCCTGCTGCAGCCTCCCTTACCTGCCTGTGCTTGAACTTTCTTGAAATGTTGTCAACTATCATCAAAGCCATATCCCTTCCTGAAAGAGCAAGAGCCCTTACAGCCTCACTTGCAATAGCACCCCTTGAATTTAATGCCCAGTCTTCTATTTTCTTTTTAAGAAGCAGGGTAACCCTGTCATCACCATATATAGATGAAAAAGGCAGCACCCACTTTTTCTTTGCTTCAGCCCCATTTTCAATCCACCTGTTTAATACCTCCAGGGCTATATCTGCAAAATCGTTTTTGTTTAAAAATTTTATAGTCTTTTCAGTCTCACTGCAAAGACCTGTAAAATTCCCTGCGGCATAAGATGCTACTGCATACCTTACAATTTCATCGGGGGCCCTCTTCTCACTTTTGTCAAGCCTTACCCCGGGAAGTGTCTCAAAGCCTATCCATGATACAAGATTATCCTTGATTTTCTTAAGAGATGCCCTGCAGTACTCCAAAACCTCATCCTCTTCAAGCTTGTCAAGCTCTGATTCAGCAGATATCTTCATTGAATTGCATATCATGTTCTTTATTTTGTCCGACTTCTCTAAAGTAAGAGCTTCCTCCAAGGTTTTAGCGCTTTGCTCATCTCCCCAGGCAATAAGTATCCTCACGGCAGCTTCACGTACAGCCAGCTTCTTGTCATTAAGCAGGGGCCTAACATATTGGAAGGCTTCCTTATACCCGCTTAACAGCTCTACCACCTTATCCCTTACACCCTTGGCTGAATCATTCATAAAACCTGCTACAACAGGAAGGTACTTTTCCCTGTCTATTTTATATAAAAGCTCAATCAAGTATGTCCTCTGCTGCAAACTGCTTGAGGGGATATATCTTATTACCTCCTCACTGTAGTTTACCGCATACTCCATCAGGAACTCTCCTGCAAAGTTCCTTATATTGTTATACGGCTCT
>JBMOLK010000173.1:0-11351 GCA_049325575.1 Bacillota bacterium
ATAGAAGAAAGCAGTGGAAGAAGAAGTACTTAAATTTATAAGCGATATGTAAATATATAACAAACAAAGGTGGCTCATACTTAGGGTATAGTCACCTTTTCTTTAAAGAAAGGAGTCTTTATGGACAACGAACTATTTTATCAATTGTTTAAAAAAATACTGAAGCTTTGGGTACCAATGGTTTTTGTTACTGCTATTATAGTAATAGTTGCTGGAACATTGCTGAAATATGATGAAATCGACTTCGAAAAACATAAGGTGAGTTCAACAGCTGAGATTATTGGATTTACCGATTATGGGTATCCGGTCTTTTCTTATGTTGTTGATGGCAAGGAGTACAAGGTGCGTTCAACAAGCCAGATTTCAGATGCTTCTGTTGGTTCTAGAGTGAAAATTACATACCATAGCGGAAAGCCAAGCTATGTTCAGGTTGGAGAGAATCCTATATACTGGATGGCATTACCGATGATTGTGTTTGGAAGCCTCGGGGCAATACTTACTGGAGTATTAATGGTTAGAAAGGCAATTAAAAAGATAGCCTAGATAGCCTGAAATTTTAAGCTTTGTTCTGAAGTTCCTGGAATAGTGCTTTAGCCTATTTGACGTTTCATTTAAAAGATGAATCGTGGGGGAATTGGTCGTTTTGTGTACGAAACATGCACGTTCAACCCATGATACAATTTTATAGTGGTATTTTTATCAAAGGGACCTGCCTGTGCAGGTATTTTTCTATAGAACCACACAGAAACCAAAACTTCAAAAGGTAATAGCTAATTTTCCAAAAAACCTCTATCCAAAAGCTTTTGAGATGTGTATACAATCAGAGTAATCAAAATTATATATAGAGAAAATATATAATAATAAAGACAACGCGCGCGAGCACATGAAAAGACGGCGTGCGTATAAGGGATTTTTTGATGATTCAGTTTGAACAGAACTCTAACCCTTGCGATTAGGGGATTTAGGTTGGTAACCAGAATAGAACGAAAAATATTGTTTTGTCCCTCTCCCCTACCCTGCTAAAAGAACAACCTTAAAAATTCTTCAGCCATTCGATATAATCATCCTTACTCTTTAACCCTTCGGCAATTCCCTTCTTCCATGCTTTGGACAGTGATTTGAATTCTTCAAACTTTTCAGCATATGCTTCATTTGCCGGGTTTCTTTTTACCTGTAACTGAAGTTTTATATATACTTCGCGGTAAAGCCCGGCAGCTTCATCCTTATTAAGTTTTTCCGACCATGCCTTTTCTAAGCCATAGTCCTGACAGGTCTTGCCTTCTGCTTGCGGAGCCGGCCTGTTGCAGTATTTTCTGTCCGACCTGTATAAAGGCACAAACCATAGGCCGCAGTTTTCACATATCTTAAAGGTCAAGCCTAGTTTAAATGTGTGGTAAATTGAAGCGACAGCTACATCCAGCATGTTTTCACAATAGTATGTGGTTGTCTTTGAATCCATATTTATAGTTGTTAAATAGGATTCTATATTCCTTATTTTTTTAACGATACTCTTCCCAAGTGGGGGCATGTTTTCAGCAAAGTTTTCTGCTACCAGTTCATTTATTTCTCTTATCTCATCCAGTGTTTCATACTCTATAAAAAAGTGCGGAAGTGACAGCTTGCATGAATACATGAATCCCTCATACTTTTCTAATTTAAAGGAGTTGTCTTTAGAGACTCTCATTAATATAAAGAATTCCAAAAGAAACTTAAATATAATTTGAGATTCTTTTTCGGCATTGGGTGAACCCTCCAATAGCTTTGTATAAATATGCTTTTTTTCAGTATCAGGCTTACCGTTAAGCGCCATGAAATCGCAAACATCATACCCCAGATCACAGGTAAATGAATTGATTTCATCGGATATCGTCATTTTACGTTCGTTATCCTTTATAACCTGCTTGATAAGTGCTATGATTCAATTAAGAATAACTCTGATGATGATGATGAAATTACAAAGTCCGGTTTTACTATTGAGGACCCGGTTTCAATTACTGCTCCACGGGTTAATGAGTGTTTTTTGAATATGGAATGTACATTTGAGTGGGAAAAGCCAATACTTGAAAACAGCAAATGGGTCTTAATGTGTGGAAAAGTAAAACATATGGCAATGGAGGCAGAACGCCTGAAAGCCGGACTTGATGGGCGTTATGATAAGAACGGATATTACTTTAATCTTCATTCACCTAAAAATCCAATAGATGGTTCAGATGCAGCTGATAGAATTGGATTTATTGAAATTTTAGAGAAATAAGGCTTATGGCACAAGGGGAGTGTGTTTTTAGCAATGTACAATACGTATTTAGCAGAATAAAAAGCAAGTAGCCCCAAGGTTAATCCGTAGTTTGCAAGGTATAGGATACCAATAGTAATAGTTTACCTATAATTATAAAATACAAAAGAAAAGATTTATAATATTTTGTATTGACAAAAGTTGCATATACAATTATACTATTTACAACAAATGATTATTCCTAAAAATTTAAGGTGGATTAAGTTTATGGGACAAGTTCGCTCGGGTGGATATTTAATATCAAAAATACATCAGCTGGCAGAAAGAGTTTTTGCAAAAAAGCTGAAGGATTATAACATTCATGAGATAAACCCTGCTCAAGGGAGAATACTTTTTGCACTCTGGCAAGAAGATGACATTCCTATACAGCAGTTATCAAAAAAGACAGCTTTAAGTAAATCTACTCTGACGCGTATGCTTGATCGGCTTGAAGAGACTGGTCATATTATGCGAGTATTCCCAAGTAATGACCGTCGCAAGGTATTAATACAGCTTACAGAAGAGAATAAGAGAATGAAAGCAACATACCAGGAAGTATCCATTGATATGACAAAGCTATTTTATAAAGGCTTCTCGGATGATGAAATAAATCAATTTGAAAACTATTTGGAGCGAATTTATACAAATCTTGCCGAGTAAGCAGTCAATTATTAAATGATTTAGTTGCCAGCTTTAGCCATATAGCGGATTTCTACCACTACTTATATAAGGTGAAGACCACTTAAAAATAAAAAGTTAGATATGTTGAGAAAGGGGTTAACAATAATGGTAAATGAAAAAGGGCTGGATAATGCTATTGAGTCAGCTAAAAAGCTTACAGAAAACGGCAAAATGAGAATGAGATTGGATGAGGCTGTTTCAAAGTCTTTAGAGCTGGTGGAAAGCTGCAATATCGCTATGGTAGGTTCAAATGGTGATAATGGATATCCTAATATTAAGGCAATGATTAAGGTGGAAGCAGAAGGAATAAAAACTATTTGGTTCAGCACTAATACATCGTCAAAACGGGTATCCAAATTTATGCATAACCCAAAGGCATGTGTATATTTTGCTGACCAGGATAAATTTAAAGGTCTGATGCTGGTTGGGGACATAGAAGTGCTTTCGGATATTGAGTCAAAAAAGCGTCTTTGGTGCGAGGGATGCGAAATATATTACCCGCTTGGGGTAAATGACCCGGATTATTCAGTACTACGCTTTACGACCAAATGGGGTAATTATTATCATGGTTTGAAAAATGTAAGTTTTGATGTTTAGCACAGTTAAAGCTGAATAAACTTAGTACATATTGTTTTTACACAGGTGAATATTATGGATTCAGATAAGCCTATCATAGAGCCTTATTTAGCTAGTAGAAGCCTAGAACAGGATTTTTATAAACACCAACCCATAATGGTAGGGAGGTAGTTCTACATATTTTTCCATGACAAACCCTGTTTTCATCGCCCATGTGTTAATAATTTCAGGGGTAGGTCTTATTTCCATTGACGGGCCCCTTGGTGTATTTTCATACTTCCAATGGATAACACCTATTTTCCCGTTATTGCTTAGAACCTGGTATGCTGCATTAAGTAAGTTCAATGGTTGCTCACAATGCAGGATATTAAATAAACAGACGTAGTTAATTCCGCCTTTGTATTTTTCCAGTTCTTTTATTGTTTGCTCTGTGGAAATATCTCCATGGAGCAGGTCGATATTTTTAATGCCTTGTTCCAGAATTTTTCCTTTGCATGTTTCTATCATATCACCATCGATATCTATCCCGATGGCATTTCCTTTGACAAGTTTGGCGGCTGGAATTAGAAAAGTACCATATCCACACCCAATATCTATAAGGTTATTGACGTTTTCGTTGATGTCAAGTTGGGATAAGACTTGTGTAGGGTTAAAAAAGGTATTCCACATTTGTTCATCAGGCATACCTGACTCTCTATATTTCATAATCCAATATCACTCCATCAGCATTTTTATTATACTCTTCAGGAATTTTGACTCCTAAAGCTTGTTCTAAATCGGTAATAATATCGTCTGTTTCCTCGGCTGCTTGGTGGTCTTCCATGGTTTTCATAAGTAAAGCTTCAGTAACTTCTTTATCTATAGGGTTGCAGCGGTTTAATTTAAATATACCATTATATCGAGATTGATGTCTATAAACTAAAAATCCCAAGTTGAAAAAGAAGAAATACTTGACATATATAACGGTAGCCGATATAATGATAATAGATATATCGGTAAACGATATAACGATAACCGATAATGTAATTGAAAGGAATGATTTGATATGCCTGAAAGTCAAGAGCGAGGAGCATTAACTGAAGCAGTTTTTTACATACTTCTTTCTTTGTATGAGCCATTGCATGGTTATGGCATTATGCAATTTGTTCGTGAAATAAGTAATGAAAGGGTTTCACTTGGAGCAGGGACCCTATATGGTGCGTTAAATACCCTGGTGGAAAAAGGTTGGATTAAAGCACTGTCAGAAGGTACGGGTGATAGGAAAAAGGAATACGTTATAACACCAAATGGTAAACAGGTTGTATATGATGAAATACGCCGATTAAAGGAATTATTGGAGAACGGCTGTAAAATTGCAGGGGAGGGTTCAATATGAAGAAGTTTATTATACACAGGTTATTTTGGGACTATGAAAAAGAAGAGCGCTGGCTTAACCAAATGGCTTCAAAGGGAATGAACTTTATTGATTTTACCTTTGCCAGGTACCTATTTGAGCAGGGCACACCTGGGGAATATATATATCGCATAGAGCTGCTATCACAGCCTCCAACGCACCCGGAGAGTCAGGAATACATAAAGTTCATGGAATCCGTTGGAGTTGAATATATGGGCAAATGGGTAAGGTGGGTTTATTTCCGAAAGAAAGCCTCAGATGGACCGTTTGAAATTTTTTCAGATTATGATTCCAGAATTAAGCATTACAAAAGGGTAAGCACCCTGTTTGGTACTTTAGGCATTATTAATCTTCTTGGCTTTATGTTCAACATTTTTAACGGTATTACTATAGGTTCACAATATAATTATTACCTTTCTCCCATCATTGCTTTAAATGGAGGGGTAGCTATTGGTTTTGCCTGGCTTGTTATAGGTTATACAAAGAAGATATTAAGGCTAAAAAAGGAAAAGCTGCTTCATGAATAGAGTAGTCAGGTTAAGCGAAAAGAAGAAGAGAGTTCTGTTTAGATACTCTCTTCTTCTTTATTTTCATATAGATTATAGGTAATACACTTTGAAGCTCTTCTGGTACGGGTAGGTTTTGCCGGCTTTTCTGCAGTGTCTGCCTTTTTTAGTCTGGCCTGTTTGGCAGATGTGGTACCTGACTTTGAAGGTGCTTTATTGGTGCAGTTTTTGTTGGTACAGTTGTCGTTGATCATTAGTGATCCACAAGTACAAAATTGTGCCAAATATATCACTCCTTTATTATAAGTATATCACAAAAAATGAAATCTTAGTTATTATTAATCAATAATATTTATAGTTTTTTAAATAAGTTTCTGAAAAATATCACATAATGGATTATTGGAGCGTATTATAAATAATATTAAGCTGATTTACAGATTTTATTTAGCTTTTCAAACACATTTTTTTAATATATAATTATATATATTATAGAGATCAAACTGTAAAAGTAGATAAACTTGATGAGTCCACCATTTGTATCAAATTAGCAGAGCGAATTATATGTTTATCTTTACAGTTGGTTATCTCTAAAGAGCATTGGTTAAAAAAGATATCATGTTACATTTTGTTTAAGTAATATAATTTTTTCTTTGGTTTTTCCGATATTTATGATAGAAGATATAGATACCCTAATTAATCTTCAGTGGGAGTTTACAATTAATGTTTAAGAAAAAGATTCTGATTATCGATGATACTGAGTTTATGACAAAGTTAATTACAGATATCCTTAATGCTGCAGATTACGATGTTGTAACTGCATCAAACGGGCCCCAGGGTATACAAATGGTTAGAGAGGAAAAACCCGACCTTGTTATACTTGATGTTGTCATGCCGGGGATGGATGGATTCGAAGTGTGTAAGGTTCTAAGGGATGATGAAAGTAACAACCTTATGCCAATTATCATGCTCACAGCACATGATGATGAGGATGATAAACTGACTGGCCTGGAACTTGGGGCAGATGACTATATAATAAAGCCTTTCAATAGCAGGGAACTGGTTAGCAGGGTTCGAAACACGTTAAAGCGAATAGACAGAAACAGATGGGCCAATCCTCTTACAGGACTTCAAGGGAATATTGAGATTCAGACTGAAGTTAACCAAAGGCTGGCCAGAAAGCAGCTTTTTGCTGTTATATATGCAGATCTTGATAACTTTAAAGCATATAACGATGTTTATGGATTTGCCAGTGGTGACAGAGCCATTAAGATGACTGCTGACATCATTGTGGATAATGTACATAACTTTGGAAACCAGGGTGATTTCATCGGTCATGTTGGTGGAGATGACTTTGTTATTATATCAACACCTGATAGGGCAGATAGCGTTTCACAGGGTATAATAAAGGACTTTGATGAAAAGGTTAAGACTCTATACTGTGAAGAAGATGTGTCAAGGGGATATATTGTAACAAGCAATAGACAGGGGCAGGTTATGAAGTTTCCTCTAGTATCTATTTCGCTGGCTATAGTCACCAATGAGGTGAGGGAGCTTATCAGCCATATTCAAGTCGCTGAAATAGCAGCCGAGCTAAAAAAGAAAGCCAAGTCTATGCCTGGAAGTACATATGTTAAAGATAGAAGAAAGTTTTGATTCGGGGGAAATAAATTTGGACAGTGCAAAATTGGTGTTTGAAAGTTATAACATGGTTGTGGAAGGAAGTTATGATAAGGTCTTTTCAAGCAGCAGACCGGAGGACCTTTTAAAGATAAAGGAAGAAAGTGTTTTACAGTATCTAATTGAAGATCTAAAGAGGTGGGCGCAAACCCCAATCAATGATTTGGGAGGAGTCAGCCCTTTTGATTACTTTCAAAGCATTAATAATCTCAAACATTTGATGGATTTATTCAAACTCGGGTCCAAACTGTGTGACAAGGATTTGCCGGACCCACTTTTGCAAAGGCTTAAGGATTTTAAGCATGAGGCTTTGGATGAGTTGATGAAACTGGCCCTGGATTTATCCTTGCTAAGAGATGAAGAAGAGATGTTTGCCTCACTGATGGCTATAAAAATAATGGGAAAATGGAAGATAGAGGCAGCTGTCAGTCCTTTGATTGGACTTTTATCAAGCTTGGACAGTGAGGATGAAATCATCATAGAAGAGGTTTACAACACCTTGATTGCCATTGGAGACGCTTCTATTTCCGGCATTGCAAATAGATTGAACGAGATTGATAGAGTCAGTCTTGCTGATGAATACCTTCTGGGCTCTTTGGTGAAGATCAGCATAAACTCAGTAGATAAAACAACTCATGATATGATTTACAGATGTATAAAGAATACATTTAACAAGATGGACGATAAGGTTTTTGGTGCCATGTGCCTTGGAGATTTCGGAGATGGTAGGGCAATACCGGCTTTAAGGGGCTATGTACAAAAAAACAGGGACTCTATAGACTACGAGACCTACTGCGAAATAAGAGCAGCTGTTCACCGCCTGGGTGGAAATATGGACGACTTAAATATTTCATTTAAAGAGATCGAACTAAAAAAGTAGATAAACTTTGATGAGCAAGCCATTTGAGTCAAATAGGCTTAAGCGAATTATATGTTTATCTTCAAAGTTCGCTATCTCTAATAAATAATTCGGATATTATTCGCTTCTAATGTTTTTTTCATAATTTGATGGCTTTTTCAATATCACACGGGAAGTTATGATTCCTGCAATTTCAAATATCAATATCTATAAACCGCATATAAGCCCGGATGATTAGCACCAAATAATACCAAGCAGCAGATCTTTTACAAGGGGGTAATTTTCTATGAAGCTCAAAAGATGTAATGCCGTATTGTTGTGTTTTTTGATATGTGCAAGTATTATTCTGTCAGGGTGCAGTAGTGCCAAAGCCGGCTCCCAGGAACTAAACCTAAACCTTGGAGACGAACCTTTAACCCTTGATCCACAGTTGGTTTTTGATGCAACTCCCATGAGAGTAGTTAATGCCATATTTGAAGGACTGTGCAGGAAGGATAAAAACGGTGTTCCGATACCTGGTGCTGCCAAGTCATGGGATATAAGCGAGGACAAGCTTACATACACTTTTTATATTAGAGATGATGCCAGATGGTGGGATGGATCTTCCGTTACGGCAAATGACTTTAAAGAAGGTTGGCTGCGTGCGCTGGATCCAAAGCCTGCAACCCATGAACCATCTTATATGGGGTACCTTCTTTTTTGTATAAAGGGAGCCCAGGAATACGCTTTTGGAGAGGGGAAAAAGGAAGATGTAGCAATTAATGTAAAGGATGAAAAAACTCTTATTGTTACTTTGATAAAGCCAACTCCATATTTCCTGGATCTTATATGCAACAGTGTATTTATGCCTGTTAAGATGGAGTTTTTTAATAGTCAGCCTGTTGAAAGCAATGTAACAAAGTATGGTGCTGATGCACAGAACATTATGGGGAATGGCCCATTTAAGGTAAAAGAGTGGAACCATAATGAGAATATAGTACTTGAGAAGAGCAGTGTATATTGGAATTCAAGTAATATAAGGCTGGAAAGCATTAATTTTAAAATGATAACCGACAGCACAGCAGCACTTACTTCCTTCAACGCTGGCGAAATTGATGTTGTAGATATAACTGAGCCTCAACAGATAGAAGAGATCAGAAAGAAAAAGTTCCTTATCGCAAGCCATGATGTTGGAGTTACACAGTATATAACAATCAACAATGAAGACCCTGTACTAAAAAATGTCAATATTAGAAAAGCTTTAGCATATGCCATAGACCGCAAAACATTAGTTCAGAAGGTTGTAAAGGATGGTTCCAAAGAGGCTTTAGGATTTGTCAATCCGGTAGTAAGAGGGACTAAAGGGACCTTCAGGGAGCAAGCAGGTGATTTGTTTAAGGATAATGATGTTGCCGCAGCAAAAAGCCTTTTAGCTAAAGGGCTTGAGGAACTTAACCTATCTGCTGTGCCAAAACTGGCTATTCTTGTAGATGATAAGGATACCTCAAAAAGGGATGCACAGACATTCCAGGATATGTGGAGAAAAAATATCGGAGTGGAAGTTGAAATTCAGACCATGTCTTTTGATGCAATGAGAGAAAAAATGATGCAAAAGGACTATCAGCTTTCACTGCTTATGTGGTCCGGTGATTTCAACGATCCGTCAGCATATCTGGACATCTTTTCATCCGCAAACTTTTTCAATGTTGCGTTTTATAATAATCCTGACTTTGATAGCCTTTTTGAAGAAGCCAGAGATGAAAAGGACGAGAAAAAAAGGATGGATATGCTGATTGAGGCAGAAAGAATTGTGATCAGTGATATGCCTGTCTGTCCATTATACTATATTTCAGGCACTTACGCAGTAAACCCCAGGGTTAGGGGGCTTGTCAGAGGAAATAGTGCAATACAGGATTTAGACCTGTATTGGGCCTATATCGAATAGCTTTTCAGGTATTGGTAACTAGTATTGATTTTCAAAGAAAAATTTTACGAAAAAGGTTTTGTACATTTGGTTCAAAACCTTTTTTCTTAAGAAAATAGTAAAGGGAGAAGCTAAGTGAAATTGTTTATTGTAAAGAGATTTGTTTTATTCCTTATAACAATATGGCTGGTTGTAACCTTTACATTTGTACTTATAAAGTGTTTGCCGGGTGATCCTTTTGCTTCAGATAAGGCAATACATCCTCAAATTCTAAATAATCTTAAAGCAAAATATGGGATGGACAAGCCGGTATTTACCCAGTATGTGATCTATTTGAAAAACCTCACAAAAGGTGATCTGGGTATATCAATGCAATACAGGAATAGAAGTGTTGTTTCAATAATTAAAAGGACATTTCCTGTATCATTGAACCTGGGAATAAGAGCCTTGGCAATAGCAGTTTTGATGGGAGGATTGCTAGGGGTGGCGGCTGCTTTTTACCGAAATAAGGCACTTGATTATACTGCACTGACAGTTGCAGTAATTGGTGTATCGGTTCCCGGCTTTATACTGGGTACGCTGTTTCAGTATTTTATTTGTTTTAAGCTGTCTGCATTTATTCAGTATTTGACAGGTATAGAATATAATATTTTCCCTGTTACAGGATGGGGAAGCTTCAGGTACACTGTTATTCCTTCCGTGGTTTTGGCTTTTGGAGCTCTTGGTATGATAATAAGAATGATGAGAGCAAGTATGGTTGATGTATTAAGCCAAAACTACATTGTTTCAGCCCGGGCAAAAGGGTTGTCAGGGAAGGAGATAGTATCAAGGCACGCCCTTAAGAATGCAATTTTACCGGTATTGTCAGTACTCGGCCCTCTTATGACCTCTATAATTATGGGTTCCTTTGTTATTGAAAACATCTTTTCAATACCAGGATTAGGTAAATACTTTGTTTCCAGTATAAAAGACAAGGATTATACCATGGCTATAGGTCTTGCTTTGTTTACAGCATTTATTGTTGTTTTGGTAAATACTTTGACCGATATACTATATACCTTTATTGACCCCAGGGTTCGTCTGGGTTCAGGTGAAACGGATTTAAGCTCCAGGATCTAAATACTTTAGTTTTTGGCCGGCCCCAAGATTGTAAACTGTTTTAAAGGTTGTAGAAACGCCCTACCAAATCAGGGAGTGTATATACTATGGTTTTTGCAGTTAAGAGGATTATATCGGAAGTTAAAAATAATAAAGCGGCAGCAGTTTGTGTAATCTTTTTATTGCTGGTAGTTTTACTGTCTATAGCTGCTCCTGTATTTTCACCTTATGACTACTACAGCCATGATCTTGATAAGACATACCTTCCTCCTCTGACCAGGGGACATATATTTGGGACTGATGAATTTGGGAGAGATCTGTTTGTGAGGCTGTGGGAGGGAGCCAGGGTATCTCTTACGATTGGTGTATTTGCAGCCTTGGTTCAG
>JBMOLK010000174.1:0-72896 GCA_049325575.1 Bacillota bacterium
AACTTTACATCCCACATAGTTAAGGCAGTACCGTCTGGCACAAAGTCGGACCAATCAAATGTACCTTCTTTACATCCCACATAGTTAAGGCAGTACACAGTAGGGGAGGGAGACTTTTTCCCTATATTTTCCATCTTTACATCCCACATAGTTAAGGCAGTACTAATAATTGGTTTGTTCGGTGTAGTCAGTTTAAAAGCCTTTACATCCCACATAGTTAAGGCAGTACATGGATGATTATAAAATCCCTAAGATTATATTAGACTTTACATCCCACATAGTTAAGGCAGTACGACCTCCTTATTTTATGTATACACTTTTATTTTAAGCTTTACATCCCACATAGTTAAGGCAGTACTAAAAATAAAGAATTATGGGAGAATATTCTTAAATCCTTTACATCCCACATAGTTAAGGCAGTACCTTAACAAGACTTACTAAAGCTTCTAATTGTTCATCCTTTACATCCCACATAGTTAAGGCAGTACCCCTTTCTTTTAATAAATTTTTTTATTTACTAATGACTTTACATCCCACATAGTTAAGGCAGTACTTCATCTGTACATTTATTAAAATCTATTTTTAATTTCTTTACATCCCACATAGTTAAGGCAGTACCAGCACAAGAAAATAATCTAATTTAAAAATATTAGGCTTTACATCCCACATAGTTAAGGCAGTACACAAAATACCTTATGGCTAGTTGGCAGACTAGAATCTTTACATCCCACATAGTTAAGGCAGTACGCAAACCGGATAAGGTCGAAACGTCGAAGTTTAAAGTCTTTACATCCCACATAGTTAAGGCAGTACGTTTAGTCGTTCTATTTTCATTGTTGATTTTATTTATCTTTACATCCCACATAGTTAAGGCAGTACCTCATCATAACTTAACCAACCTTGAACGTCAGACTGCTTTACATCCCACATAGTTAAGGCAGTACCTCTATAGGCCTGGAATCATTATAAGAATCATTCGACTTTACATCCCACATAGTTAAGGCAGTACATTTACGCAGATGTTTGTAGAAAAGCATTACTAATCTTTACATCCCACATAGTTAAGGCAGTACCCGATGAGCTAGTTGATTATTTAGTTTATTTGAGTGCTTTACATCCCACATAGTTAAGGCAGTACGATATCGCTTTAGCGCTTGGGAAAGAGGATTTGTACCCTTTACATCCCACATAGTTAAGGCAGTACGCTTTAGTTTTTCCGATCCAACAAAGGTTTTACCGCTTTACATCCCACATAGTTAAGGCAGTACTAATGATAGATGAAAATACTTTTATATGTCAGGAGTCTTTACATCCCACATAGTTAAGGCAGTACAAAAATACCAATGGTGTAAGGTTGTTGGAAATTCAACACTTTACATCCCACATAGTTAAGGCAGTACCTGTATATTGGAATAGAGAAAACAATACAGAAGAACTTTACATCCCACATAGTTAAGGCAGTACCCACCAAATATTTTTATTAATCAAAAAATTTACAGCTTTACATCCCACATAGTTAAGGCAGTACTCCTGTTTGAATTTCACTAAGTATTGACTTAATAGCTTTACATCCCACATAGTTAAGGCAGTACAAATTTAGTGTTTTAGAGTTTGATTAATGTTAACGGCTTTACATCCCACATAGTTAAGGCAGTACAAGTTCCTGACCCATTAGCACCATATCATTTTAGAGACTTTACATCCCACATAGTTAAGGCAGTACAAGTTATCTGCTTCTGGCTGGTTAAAAGAATTTATACTTTACATCCCACATAGTTAAGGCAGTACAGCATTACCTTTCACCCTTAACGCCCTGGGCGTTTTCTTTACATCCCACATAGTTAAGGCAGTACGTATATCACCTGAAAAATATTATACCGTAAGATATTCCTTTACATCCCACATAGTTAAGGCAGTACTAACCTGTTATTTTTAAACGTCCAATTTTCAAGTTTCTTTACATCCCACATAGTTAAGGCAGTACCCAGGACGGTTATTTTTATTACACCGTCGAAGATACTTTACATCCCACATAGTTAAGGCAGTACCTCATGAATGGTTTGTATATGCCCAGTGGAAAGAAAACTTTACATCCCACATAGTTAAGGCAGTACACCGTTATATAATAGTATTAGGCGGTAGGGTAAGAACTTTACATCCCACATAGTTAAGGCAGTACCTGTAACGAGATTCCAAGAATATCCGACACAAGCGACTTTACATCCCACATAGTTAAGGCAGTACACCCCTCACCCTGCAGCGGTAGAATGTAAGTGTAACTTTACATCCCACATAGTTAAGGCAGTACCCTGTCGTAATATGTCTGCATTGCGTTCTCATATGTCTTTACATCCCACATAGTTAAGGCAGTACAATTTCATCTATGACACCTCCCGAAAGTTAATATCCTTTACATCCCACATAGTTAAGGCAGTACGGGGAATTGAGTATGAAAACATTATCATTTATGCACACTTTACATCCCACATAGTTAAGGCAGTACTCTGCTATCCTGGCTTTTAGCTCTTTATTTTCACTTCTTTACATCCCACATAGTTAAGGCAGTACCCTACAACTTTTGCCAGTTAACAGCTAATGAGTTGACTTTACATCCCACATAGTTAAGGCAGTACGTGTAATAAAAATTTGTTGAAAACAATTAGATTAACTTTACATCCCACATAGTTAAGGCAGTACCCTTAAACTGTACATTATGAACGCCAGTTCTAAAAACTTTACATCCCACATAGTTAAGGCAGTACGTTGATTCTGATATCTATGATTCTTTAGCTTCTAAACTTTACATCCCACATAGTTAAGGCAGTACCTCTACTCTCTGTCTTGCATCTTGGGAGAGTGTTCCCTTTACATCCCACATAGTTAAGGCAGTACCAGCAGGAAGACCAAGCAAGTATAAAGAAGAATATGCTTTACATCCCACATAGTTAAGGCAGTACAAAATATTTTTATATAAACAAAAAGAGCCTTTTTAGCTTTACATCCCACATAGTTAAGGCAGTACGCAATGGCATGGCTAAAGAATAGGCGTAAAAAAGAGCTTTACATCCCACATAGTTAAGGCAGTACAATAAGTACCGGCTTCGTTTTTGCCAACTAAATAACCTTTACATCCCACATAGTTAAGGCAGTACTGCATCATCTAACCACTCATTACACTTGTATGTTGCTTTACATCCCACATAGTTAAGGCAGTACCAACATTTGTTACTCCTGCAAAGCCAGGTAAGAATACTTTACATCCCACATAGTTAAGGCAGTACTTGAAATCATCTACAACTAAAAGAGGTTCTTTATCCTTTACATCCCACATAGTTAAGGCAGTACCACATCGTTAGGGTTCTTTTCATCACGTTGCAACTGCTTTACATCCCACATAGTTAAGGCAGTACTGGACTCCGAAAACTCTTTATGTTCAATCTTCCATCTTTACATCCCACATAGTTAAGGCAGTACTATTAGAACAGCCAATATGCCCTCATTGCGAAAAGCCTTTACATCCCACATAGTTAAGGCAGTACCCAATTTAGTCAAATAATAAAAGGCTTCATATAAGCTCTTTACAGAACTTATGCAACCTCTGAAATGTGTTCAATCTGCAGCAAACTACAGGTAGTGCTTCCCAAATCCAAGGCAAAATTTATCTAGCCCTTAATTTTTAAGTATTCTAATCATCTTATGTAAAAACTGGTTTGCTGCAACTTCACAAAATTAGCTCGTCTAAAGCTTTTTCTCTTCCGAGCTTATTCTTTACAATATTTTTTGGGTTTTCTATGATATAGATATATACCGAATCCTCACCTTTGTCAATTATCCTGCCAATCTGACCAATACACTTTTGCAATTTCCCTTCTGTGATCTCTCCTTCGAACACAGAGTTTTGTGTCCAAACTAAATACTTTTTTAGTATTTTTCTTACTTTGTTTATTTTTTTAACTTCAATATCATAGGTTAGCACAACAAATATAGCTACCACCACGCTTTCAAAGGTTTATATATTTCGTCATCAATAAAATATTTGATGAGCTTATAGCATTCAAGTCTAATAAAACCTTTATAAGAAACATTTCTATTTAACTTCCTATGCCTTATAGAAACAGCAAGTTTGTTATCATATTCAGTAATAAACTTTCTTCTACCTGAATTGGTTAACATGCATATACCATCTTTCATACTAAAATCTTCAGTTTTTATAATCCTGTTATTTACAAGATTAAATATTACCGGATCAACAATCAAAGGCTTGAATATCTCAGCTAAATCTAAGCTTAAAGAAAATCTTCTGGTTGACGGTTCATGCAAATAACTGATAGATGGGTCTAACTGTGTGCGATATATTTGTCCTAGAACAGTTGTGTACATAAGGCTGTTACCAAAAGATATTAATGCATTTATAGGATTGCTTGGAGGACGTTTTTCCCTTCTATCCATATGAAATCCATCTTTTAAAAATAAATTAAAAGTTTTATAATAAGTGTTTCTGATTCTCCCTTCTATCCCCATAAGCTCATCAATCTTTTCTGCATTATTAACAATCTCTTTCTCCAGGGTATCAAATATGTCTTCTGGGACCTCCTTATAATTCCTTAAATTTCTCTTTATATGGAATTTTGCACTCTCAACAAAACATTTAGCCAGATAAAGTCTCTTTTGTTCATTAAGATAATGTTGAGATTGTTTTACTGCCAAAAATCCAGATATGTTTGTTTTCCTAGGGTAGAATGAGCCGGTATAGTAACCGTAGTAATTATAGAAATTTAACATAAGGCCATATTCTGACATGTAGTTTATAAATTTCGTGTTCAGATCTACCTCGCCAAATACATGAAGGCAATCAATTTGCTCTATTGGAAGTGCTTTACTGGATTCAGTGCTATCTGTAAAATATATTGTATTTTCCTTTCTCTTAAGCCTCCCGTTATTTAGTATATAGTATTCTCTAGCCACTTAAATCTACCTCCTTAGCAAAACAGAACTCATAGTAGGAGCACTTTTTACAGATAGGTAGTTTTTCTAATGATGGAGGCTTTTCCATATCACATATTCTTTTTATGTCTACTAGGGCCTTTTCAATTACTATCTCATCTGTATCTGTTAGCTCTACAAACTCCTGCTTTCTTTCTTTAACGTAATTTATAATCCCCTTTTTCTCAATGCCACTCTTCTTAAGATAATACAGGTAATATAGAAGCTGCATTCTGTGAGAGACCGACATTCTACTGCTTAACTTTATCTCCCTAACAAAGTCACCATCCACAATATCTAATTTTAGTATGTCATCAACCATAATTTCTCTGGCTTTTTGTCTTGAGTATGCTGTCTCATGGAGCACTTTACCGCTAAGTACCCTATCGCTCAAGTGCTCCATTGTTATACCCTTTGAAAAGAGCCAGAGCTTTCTTTTGCATATATAATAGTAATTGACTTTTATTCCCTGGGTTTTAAAGTTTTCAAAGTTAAAGCTCATGGAATCACCCCTATAAAATCTGTATTTCTTCATTGAAAGGAGAATTTTTTTGACTTAATTTATTTTTCCTTAAGCCAACGTTTTTATCATATTCAAAGCCTTCATATACAGAGAGCTCCATATACTTTGTTATTTTTAATTTTATACACTGTTTATTTTCAACCTCATAATAGTTAACATCCAGAGTAAAGTCATTTATATGATCAATTAATTTTCTCCTTTCTTTTTTATCCTCCTGCGTCTGTATTTTTGAAATAAGACTGTCAATTTCACTTTTGTTGGTATTATAAATACATAATGGTATTATTGTTACTTTGTTAATATTCCTGAATCTTTTCTTAACTTCTGCTTTGTCAAGTTCAAATCCCTTAAAAGATTGAACATATCTAATGGTATCTAAAACTTCATTATAATAATCTGTATCTTTCATTCTTTCAGTGTTATAAACACTTTCTATAAGTTCCTGTTTTTTTGTTTCTGTTAATATTCCATCAACAGGTTTTAGTGCATCCTTAGAAAACTCAAATAATCTTTCATCAATGAATTTTCCTACCCCACTGCATTTTTTATCTCCACCATTAAAAACAAAACAATTATAATCATCTTTGTCCCAAAATCTATTTCTATAACATCTTCCCATCCTTTGAAAAAGTCCGTTTATGTCTGATAGTTCAGTAATAAGAATGTCAAAATCTATATCTAAGGATGCTTCAACCACTTGCGTAGCTATCCATATTCCAGAATCACTGCAATCTAATTTACCGAACTTAACTATCGCATCTTCTTTTCCTTTCCTGTCTTTTTTTATGAATTTGCTATGAAATAAATTAATATTTGTACACCTCTGGTTAAACTCCTCACTATTCTTCAATTCCTCATACACTCTTTGAGCTGTCTTTACCGTATTACAAATAACCAATATTTTGTTATTGTTGTATTTCTCCAAAATAAAAGAAGAATCCATAGGCTCATTTATGATTTTTACGCTATGCCTAACCATTTCATCATTTATAAACGGTTTTGGCTGTTCAAAGGTTACTCCTGAATCTTTTAATTGTTCTCTTAATAGGTCTGTTACTATACCTGGCAAGGTTGCAGTAAGAATTGCGAATTTTCCACCGATTTTTGATATATATGTTAGACCTATAATCAAATATGCAAGTAAGTCCGGTGAATACATTTGAACCTCATCAATTACAACTTTTGAATAACATAAAGTTGCAAGCTTCAGTTCAAATCCTTTATATCTATAAACAAAGTCAAACAATTGATCCAAAGTACATACTGTGACAGGCAAGGATAGCTGTTTAGTTTTGTAGTATTCATCAATGTCCTCATCATCGGAATTATTCTCAATATATTTACTATATGTATCTGAATGAAGGAGGCCTATTAATTCTTTATTTTGAATACCCACAATTTTATTTGTTATTCTTTTATAAATTTCATTTATGGCAGTTTTCAGTGGCAGTGTGAAGAACCCTTTATTGTCTCCTATCCACAAAAGCCCGGCTTCAGTTTTTCCCATTCCCGTTTGTGCAATTGCAACAATATTTTTATCACTATTGACAAGCATATACTCTTGAAGTTCATTCCATCTATATTTTAAATCTTTTAGGCTTTTTGACAAAAAATCATTCTTAACTTCAACATCAATACCTCCACTTGCAGCATAATCCAATTTGTTTAGTAGACCTTTTATCTTTATATATTCATAAAAGCTGTTTGAATTTTCATAAATTCTATTATTTGAAAAAAATCTATTGCTTATCTTTTTGATTTTGGTTATTTTAACCTTTTCATAGGCAAAGTTAGCTGCTTCAGCTTTTAGGGCCTCAACTTCCTCCTTATAATTTGGTGCTTCATAATCCCCTCTTTCGTGGTGATACGCAATTGCCTGAGCCAGAATTACAATTTCTTCATCGGTGAAATGTTTTCTCAACTCATCTTTGTCCAGGAATGCAAGGCTTAATAAATTATGTGCTATTTCATCAGAGTATCTTTTTCTTCCTTCAATCTTACTTTGAAACTTCAAATTCATTTTACCTAGATCGTGATACAAACTGGCAACCTCTAAGAGGTGCCAGTTTATAGCCAGATTTGGGTAAAAGCTCTTTATTAATTCTAAATTTTTTAGCAAATTGTCTGTATGCTCCTGTATATTTTCCTTTGGGTTTGATTTTGCAAGATAATTATTCATATATACACACTCTCACTTTCATACTGCAAAAACAATATTTTCATCTTCATCAACAAGAACACTTGCATCCTCAATTGCAGCTATTCTTGAAGAATAAACCACCCGAACTTTTTCCCATTTTCTAAATACTTTTGGACTTTTTTCAGTTCCATAATTTATTTTTTCATAATATTTATTGATATTGTACCTGGTACCAGTCTCTACTCCTGAAAAACTCCCTATTATGATAGATTTATTCTCTATCATTTTTTCAGGGATATAAGCAGTATAATTGTTCTCAAGTTCTATGTCTTCTTCTAAAATCTTTTCATTTATATTCACAACTTTTACTTCTTTTATTACAACAAGATCTTCTCTTCTGCCAAGAGAAGGAAATTCACGAGGTAAATTGAATGCTTTTTCAATTTCTTCAACTAACGATGGATCGTCAGGAATTATGTGAATCAATAGTTCAACCTCAGTTAACAGTTCACAAGTCGCTACACCCTTGCATATTCCAAATCCATTTGTTTCTAGCTGATGTCTTCCCACTTCAAATGACATTCCTGGCTTAAACTCATATCTTGTATACAAATCATTAACCTTTGATAAGTACCTACCTTGAACACTTATTTTCATAGCCTTATAATCTTCGAAGCCGCACAGTGAGTGTACCATTCCACTCACTGTTGAATATGGCGGTAACGGATATGTCTCTTTTAGCTGGAAACTTGTAGGCACTTTATAGTTTACAAGCTCTTGTTCAAGTCTCAACCTAACAGCTCTCATAATATTCGCTGACCTTTCTTTTTAGATTATTGAAGAATTCAGGCATTGAAATAGCGTTTAGTTTTTCCTTTATTTCGTTATCATTACTGAATTTGCCTTCAATAAGCCCACAAAAAGTATCTTTCTTAATAAAGTCAAATAATACACCTTCTATAGTGGACACAAGCACCTTGTTGTCCTTAACTTCAAGAGCATTTTGGAAAACCGGATTCTTGACATCATAAACACCACCTATAGCAAACAAGGGTTTCAGGTCTTCTCTTCTACCCCTTATATCCCTGTACAAAAGTGAAACAGTATCTAAAAGTCTATTTACTCTCCTTGCCTTTTCACTATTTTCTATAGTGATATTGTCTCCTTCATCAATACCTATTTGATCAAGGTCTGCTGTTATTGTGTATCTGTAATAAGAACGGTGTATTTCTGATTGAGCAATATTCATATTTTCATTCAATCTGTCAGCAAGCCCTTTATTTGTGAGGAAGTCCAAATCACCTTTAAAGGTTTCAAGTGAAACTGCATTTGATAGTCTTACTTTGGCAGAGCGTGTTGCACTACCTTCACCTTTTTTTGTTTTCATATATCCAAAAAAGTCTATTTCCGGATAGTCTTTTATTGTTGCATCAGGCGTGAACTGAATTACTTTTTTATCTCCACTTCCTTCTGCTTTTACTTCCGCTACTGGTTCACTCAGCTGTTCCACGATATTATAGCGTAGTGCTTGTCTTGATATGTAAGTATACTGTTCACCGTTTCCTCTTGCCATTTTCTTTAATGATGCTACGTTTCCGATTCCTTCTCCATAATTTGCGCTCTCAGCTTCAAATATCATTGACACTATTAGTCCTTTTGGTTTCATTGATTTTTCCATTACTTATCCCCTCCATTTGTAATTTCACTTTTTTTGCCATCTATCAAGCCTGTAACAAAGGCGTATCCAATCGTCTTAAAAACGTTATCATCCTTTAAACAGTCTGTTATAAATGTTGGTATCGGCTTATTTGTGTATAAGTAACAATTCAGTATTGTATCCATAAACATGTTTTTATTGTTTGTTTTCAAAGCATTCAGCAGCCTGTAGGATATTCCATTTAACTTGTTCTCCGAATTCTTGGATTTATAAGCTTCTCTCAAGTAGTAACCTGCACCGCTTGCTGTTTTTACAATATCTTTTTCTGTTCCTTCCATATATCCAACTCCTTTCATGTATTTTAAATTTACATTAATCAAGCTTCTAATATGGCTTTCATTGTATCTTGCATCTTGAGGCTTGGAAATTTTTATTGTTATTACTTTATGGATGAGTATAAATAAATTTTCATTATTTAATAACTTCTTCATCACCTCATCATACAATCTAAAGAAAGTATTAACCTCTTGAAAGCCGGTTTTTATTATACTATTTAGTTCATCTCGAGAGTCATATAAAACCTTTAGAACATTTTTGGATAAAAGATTGAATCTGTATTTCTCATCCTCGTATCGAACTACCTGAATGTCTGCAAGCTCATACTTTTCACTGTCATTAATGCTTTCATAGAGAGCCCTTATCATTGTCCCGAAAGCATTATATATCCCTTTTGATTCTTCATTGTGTAAAATGTCATGCTTAATTCTATAATTTATCCTTACAGAATTTTCTACACGTTGATTTTCATTAATAAATATCCCATTTCCATAGACATATGAAAAACCCGCTGGAATACATGAGTATACTAGCTTGCAAACCGGACATACTACAATGTCATTAATAAAGTTCCATACATGAGAAGGCTTCCTGTTTGTGTCAAAACCAGTCATATTTAAAAAGCTTAAGTCATTGCTCATATCTTTGATTTTATTGTTACACATAAAGCAATTATATTTGTGTTTCGAAAGGTCTTGTTTGAGATACTCAAGAGTTTTATCAACAAAGTATTCTTTGTAGTCAATATACATGTCCGGTATTTTGGTTTGGGCGTTTAAGAATGCTACACCATTCCATGCATTTTTAATTATCGTATATATAATGTTTTTTCCAGCCAAGTATTTTTTTGAGTTTGGATCTTTGCAGTAACTAATTATTGCTTTTATTTTTGAAAATACTTCTTTTACATCTTGAATATCAAGCTTTTCGTTTTTTTTAGTTTTTATCTGGTTCAAGTCTTTTTCTGCTTTTACAATATCAAACTGGTTGTCAGTAAGTTTAAAAGCTGCTTTATAGCTGTTACTGTTCAAATAATATTTAACTGATCCACTTTTTGTGCCGCTCCCAATATATTGATTTAATACATCCAAAGTCTTTTCATCAAATGACTCAAAGTTTTCATCCTCATGTTTTTTTATAAAACTTTCAAAGCTTACTACTTTGTACCATGATAGACTACTTTCATATGTATCAATTAAATATTTGAAATACTTCTCTTCAAAATTCTCCAATGCATCTGCCTTAAATACTATATCCTGTCCAGTAATATCAATCTCATCTTTTGCATGTTGCAAAATATTTACCAGTCCAATAATTCCAGCATTGTAAAGCCAGTCAGCAAGACTTACCTTAATATACCTCAACTCCCCACCTCCTCATCAATAAACTACATCAAGCATCCCAAAACCCTGGCTCCTCTTAAATCCAAGACCTAGAGCGTACAAGTCCCTCAGATCTTCCTTTGCCCCACATAGCTTAAAAACACCCATGTATGAATTAATACACATATGCTGCCTGTCCGTTTTCTCCTCAAATCCCCTTATATCTTCCCTTACAACAACCTTTTTCATTTTTACACTTTCAAATAATAATTTCTCCTTCAAGCCTATCCCTCTGCAGTTTTCCAATACCTTATTAGCTATGTAGTTTAATTCCTCTGCAAACCCTTCGTCTTCGATCTTCATGAAATAATTACTCCGGTTTTTAACACATATAGGTGAAAGAGTCTTAAACAACATTTCACCTGATGTAATATCCTTTTCCTTTAACATACCTATACCGGCCCTCTTTAGTGTGTAGTCCTTATATGTAAATTCAAATATCTTAAGAAGCCCGTTATAGAGATAAATCAAAAATTCCGTATCAGGAGAACTAACCACAAAGGACACTCTGTCATTAACCTTCATAGAGTCTCCTTCTATCTCATAATCCTTGATATCAACAGAAAAGCAAAAATTCTTGCTTCTTTTATTTGCCTTCCCATTAAAGGTATAAAGTTTGTTGAAATACTCCTGATTAGACTTCTTTAAGGCCTCCTTAATAAGGCTTACAAACATCATATTGTGGGAAATAGGAATTATATCAGTTACAAAATCACATTTTAATCTCACTTTTGTCACCCCCTTCCATGAAATCTATTACAATTTTATACCCTTATCCGGGCATATCATTGCACAAATATAATTTTTTCATATTACTTATTTCTTCTTTTATTTCATTAACGATTTCCTGTGGTTCCAGCACAATAACAGCAGAGCCCATACCTAAAATCCAGCTTTTTATTTCGGTAAGTCCTCTCATTTTTGCCTCATATATAATTGAGTTATCACTATTCTCAGTTATAACCTGATTCTTAACCCATATTTTTTCCTTTATAATCTGAGACATTGGAGGCATTATTTTGAGTTTGATATTGTACTCTTCTCCTTTATATATCCCGAAACAGTTTTCCATGCTTTTTCTAATATTAAAATTTTCATCCTTGGGAAAGCTCTTATCTAAAACCTCATACTCCTTTATCCTGGATATTTTGAAGTCGCGAATTTCTTTCTTTAATTCGCAATAGCCTATAAAATACATATCCTGCTTGTATTGTAAGGTCGCATAAGGTCGAACTATTCTTTTTCTCTCTCCCGACCGTAATGAAGTATATACAATATTAAGCTTCTTTCTTAAAAGTACTGCTGTATGAATATCCATCAGCTTTTTTCTTTCAAATTCTCCATCTATATCTGAAAGAGTATCCTTAGCCATGTGGCTGTTAAAGTCGCCGATTTCAGTCTTTCTAACGGAATTAGTTATACTAAGCTTTAAAACTAGATTTGATATATCTTCAGAAGCAATATGACCAGAATCCTTGAGATACTTTTCTATAAGCTGTAATGAATACTGCTCCTGTAGTGAAATATTAAGACCAAGCAAAAACTTGTCGTTTAATAGTTTATAACCTCCATACTTCCCTCTTTCAGAATCGATATAAATTCCTGCACACTCCAGATCATCTCTATACCTTCTTACGGTTCTTTCGTCAATTTCCATTAAAGAAGCAATTTCTGATACCTTCATTTTTCCTTTAGCTTGTAACAAGAGATACATTTTTAGTGCTTTACCGATTTGGCTCACATTTTATCACCTTCTATCATAAAATGAAAAAATGAACAACTTATTCCACGTGATTTCCTGTTCACATTATATCAAATTATTATACTTAATTGGAATACTTTTTTATTCCTGGAAGTGTAAAATACAAAAATCTTGCCAAATTCTGTCCGATATTATATAATCGACGTGGGGAAAAATTAAAAAGGTCGCCGTGACCTGTAAGTGCGGGAACACTTACAGGCTCATGCAGGTGGGACTAGCACCTACACGTGTAGCATACGCTACCACAAGCAACCTTATGTTATTATAGTATAATTCTGTCTTTTTATCAATAACATAAAGTACATGTGTAGGTTTTGGCCTGCGCATGTACTTTTTAGTTTTTCCCCTTCAAAGAAAACTTTGAGGGGGAAGATATATATGAGCTGTGACCCGAAAAAATGGAAGGGTTTTGAGGAATTCCTGACTTGCTGTGAGATTGAGAGACTTGAGCAGATTGATTACAGGCTTGAAAATTCGGAAGACTTTCAAGCCCTTTCCGAAAAGGAAAGTCAGCTTTTCGAACTTCTAAAGTCGAATCTATCGGATGAATCAAAAGATCTGCTGATAAAGTATACAAGCATCCTATACGAAATGATGTATTTAAAATCCAACTACTTTTACAAGCATGGTTTTAGCGACTCCCTACTGTTTACCAAATCATTGTTGGGAGATAAGGGGGATATTCACCTGAATGTCAAAATTCTATAGACTTCGTTAGAACAATATGCACCGATAGTTAGTAGTCTCCTAGAAGGCTTATTTTATTTGTCTCGGCTTGATACTTATACTACTGGCAAAAAGAATTAAACATTTGCTGTTAGAGAATATCCCTCCAAGGCCCTTACAAATGCCATCAGTAAGTGCATTCGATATGCAAACACTATCGTTATAGTCGATACAAAATTAACTGAAAATAATAATATAGAGGTTACTACTTGTGATAATGACCCAGGATTTGGTGCTAATGAGCTCTCAAATACTTTCCAAGGGTTCTATAAGGGCAAGAAAGTCCATTTGGTGCAGGGTTTGGCTATTAGCAAAATATTATAAAGCTGCACCACGGGAAAATTATTTCCAAAACTTAGCATCAGGTGCCTTGTTTAAGATTTTACTACCGGTAAAATAGTGGATTTTCTCTAAAAATATTGCAGCATCTTATTCTTTATAATTATAATTAATCTTCAAGCTATCTTTATCTGCTGCCCATTGAGCCATTGGCTGCGGCAATTTATCTGCATAGTTCTTATCATTTGTATAATAATTAATGCTATCTTCTGCAATTACTGCAGCATAAATATGCTCATCAGAAACTATATAGTAGCAGTAACCATACATTCCTCTTAATAAAGACTCTCCAGCGTTTGCCTTTTTCCCGTCTAAAACTACTTCTGAATAATTGACACCTTGCGTATATTGGATGAATGTTCCATACTCCTCACCTACAAGTCTCTTAAATAATTCGTCTTGCTCGTTAGTATTAACAATTCCAACCTGCAGTGCTGAAGGCATGGAAATATCTACTTTCCCTTTCTTATAGGCAGCGTCAAAACCTACTCCCGCGCCACAAGAATAGCTGTACATATTGGAGTTGAGGTATAATTCATCATCTCCCAGTTTAAACTCAAAAAATACATTTTCTTGATTTTCATCGTCTGTCTTATCATTAAATATGGTCTTGGCAACATTATTGCTTATAATTCCAAAACTGCCTAACGCCCCGCTATGAGTACCATTGAAGGCACTTAAATCATAAAAAATCAGATCATCAAACAACACTTTGATATCCGCTTGCGAACCTCCAAAATATCCTGACCCTTTGCCTGTCCACTGTCCTTCAAACCTCATTGCATCTTTTTCTGTTTGTTTTGGAGGATTAATATTTGAGCCTTCCCTGATTAAATACATTGGATAGATATGCTCCCGGTCTCTCCAAAATCCCTGTATGTAGTCTTTTGTTCTAAACAAACCTTGTATATTTCCACCTTCATTAGTGTCCTCTGTCAGTGATATAGTCTGAAAATCTTTTAAATCATCTCTAATATAGCCTTTTAAATTGATGTTTGTTTTGTACTTGTCATAATAATAAACACCGGAAACCTGATTGCCTGATACATCAAATTTTGCATGTATTTTTGCATTTCCTATTGCACCTGTAAACCACGCTTTATCCTCCGGTGTCTTATCAGGGTCAACTGTTTGTTCCCTGGATTCCTGTTGTTCCTTTGCTGCAGCAGGCTTCTCATTTGTTACAGTGGGCTGCTCCTGATTTTTAGTTGATGGGACCGGCATATCAATATTCTTGTTTGGCTGCTTCTGTGTACTGTTAGCCGAGCACCCGGTAAACAGTATACCCATAATTATTAATACTAAAAGCTTCTTCATTAACTTCCCTCCAAATAAACTGATTAATAGGTTTTCTTTTTATATATGAATGCTGCCAGAAAAGCCAAATATATGAGTGCCGGAATAAAGTAAACATATGTTATGATCCTGCTTTGGTCAAACCTTAACATTAAAACCGCAGCAATCCAGAGGACAATAAATATACTTCCTTTCTTAAGTTTCTCTTCTACATCCATCATATTAAAGAAATAATTAGCTTCCTCATTCATTGGATCAACGCTCAAAACCCTTCCATAGTATTCTCTGGCTTCCTTCCAATTCTTCATGTAGGCTTCAGCTCTTGCTGTAAATAGGAGTTTGTTTTTCTCTGAAGCTCCTGTATTCATATACATCCTGATCAATTCTTTCAATTGCTCTTTATTCTTATTGCGTTTTGAGGTAAGCAGTATATATCGAAGTACGATTGTATTTGTACATTCGTCATTAATAGCTTCCTCCAGTATTCTTATGCCTTCCTCTTTTTTGCCTCTTCTCCATAAAGAATACCCATATATAGCCTTGGCATCAACTTCACCCGGACTTATTCTGTTTACCTCATTATAGCAATCATCCACATTAGTAAAATCATCCTTTTCGTTATAGCACACCATCAGCATGATATACACTGCCAATGGCCTCATTCCCAGCTCCAATGACTTTAAACATAACTCGATTGAATCATCAACGCTTCCAAGATAGTATTCGCATACAGACATATCATAATATACATAGGGGTATTCAGGATATTTTGAGATTAAATCCGAAGCAATCGACTTTGCTCTTTCATAACGCCCCATGCTAATAAAATGCCGTACTTGATTTCTTATCCTCCGGGGCTCTTCATTTTTATCCATTTTGACCCTCCAAGACAAATGATGCTTAAGATATATTATACCAGAAATTTAGAGACGTCTGTCGTAATTTAATCATTTACGCATATTACCAATTAAATGGCTAATGAAGCATTTTCACCAATTATCAGTAAAAGGAAGTCCAATTCCCGAATATCATCTATAATCAAAAAACCCCCATTTATCTCAAATGGAGGTTTTAGTAATATGCTATATACAAAGATTATTCCTTAACAACTGCTTTCTTCGTAAGAAGATATATCAGTCCTGTAAATATTACTCCTAGAACACCAAAGCTTAACACTGCCATATATGGATTGCGGCTTTGCCAACCAAAGGCACCGGTAATAAAGCTGCCAATGGAATTCCGGAATGATGCCGGCAGCATGGTAAATATGTTATAAGTTAACGTTATTACTATTGTAGGAATAATAGAGACTATAACCTTCATAATTGTATTGCTTCTATAGTAAACCAGAGTAATTAAAATTCCCAACAAAAATATCATGCTGTATACAGCAAAATTCCATATTATTGTACTTAGCAGGGTGTAAATGTCATTTGCCTGGGTCCATACGAAACTGCCGGTATTCCAATCCCTCATTCCGGTGTCTCTATATGAGCCATATATAGTATCAAAATTGGTAGGGCAGTTTACAAAAACATTGTAAACCCTATTTATGATTAAATCTATAACCGACATTGCAAAGGCTATTGGAAATACTGCAAGTATAAGGCCCTTAAAGAGAGCTTTTCTTGAAATGTTATTTGCCTGTGAAAATCTAAAGTTGCTTTTGAACGAATTAAGTCCTGCTATCAGTAAAAATACAGCAGATGCCATTTCAATGCCGGAGGAACTGATGTTGCCGCCGGAGCGAACATTTGATACAGCAAGAAACATTATTACTATTAAAAATATCCCATAGAAAATACCGATTGGACGTATTGTATCCAGTATCTGAAATTTAGCAATTTTTAAGCTTTTCATTACTTCGCACCCCCTACACTGGTTAAATGGATAAACAGCTTTTGAAGTTCTACCTTGGAGAACTCAAGATTTAACTTTTTAGCCGTATCCTTATCAGCATCTGTTATTTCTCCCATTATTATTGCTGATTTAAATGATGCCATTTGATCAATGTTGATACAATTTCTGCCTGCAATAAACTTTTCTATGCTGTCAGATGGTCCGGAGACACAATAAGCTGATTTGAGCAGATTTTCAACACTATCATTAACCGCAATTTTTTTATCTTTTATAATAATTACTCTTTCTAGAATATCAGCAATTTCTTCAATGATATGCGTTGATAGTATTATTGTTTTGGGCTTTTCTATATAGCTTGCCAAAAGCTCCTTGTAAAACAAATCCCTATGGTGCGCATCAAGGCCTAAAACCGGCTCATCAAAGATTAAGACTTCTGCATTTGAGGCAAGTGCCGTTATCAGTTTGGAAACAGAGTTATATCCGGTGGACAGTGACTTGATTTTCTTTTGGGGATTAAGAGCAAATTTATCACATAGGTTTAATGCGTAATCACAATCAAAAGACGGGTAGAATTCTTTTGTCCATCTAAAAACATCTTTTACCTTCATACCCTCGGGGTAAAGGTTTTTCTCTGCCATATAAAATATTTTTCCGATGGCGCTATCATTCTCAAGTACATTTTCACTATCGATAGTTATCTCACCCTCTGTTGGGAACAGGCGGTTTGTAACAAGATTTAAAAGGGTAGTTTTCCCCGCGCCGTTTCTTCCAAGCAGTCCATATATTTTATTGGGTTCAATTTTAAGTGATACCTTATCTAAAGCACATGTTTTTCCATAATATTTTGTTATGTTTTTAATTTCAATAACACTCATAGCTGCTTACCCCTTTCAAGCATTTTAATTATCTCCCCAATTCCAATATCAAGTTTTTTTGCTTCTTCTATCAAGCTTACTATATAGTTTTCATAAAACCTTTCTTTTCTCTTTTGCATTAGCTTCTCCTTAGCGCCCTTACAAACAAACATGCCAACTCCCCGCTTTTTATAGATAATTCCATCATCAACAAGCAAATTAAAGCCTTTTGCTACTGTTGCAGGATTGACCTTGTAATTGACAGATATCTCTGTTGTGGACGGTACCTGTGTTTCCTCTTCAAAAATACCTTTGAGTATGTCATCCTCAACAGACTGGGCGAGCTGTAGATATATAGGAATTTCACTGTTGAAATCTAAATTCAAAGTCCATCACCTCACTGGTTACTTAGTTAATTACTTATATAATTAACTATATGCGCAAATAACCATATTGTCAATAGATTTATTGAAATTTCTCCCAAATGGTATCTTAATTTAGGTCAAATTAATCTAAACCCCAAATAATTAACTGGAAGTTGTGAAACGTCCATACTCAAACAATATCTTCTTATTGTCTGTCAAAGGACTTTTCTTAATTTTTACAATCATAAACGGATAGTTTATAACTGTACCCCTAGAGGTTTCCAACTCTGCCCTTAAAACTATTGAACTGCCATTATCAAATATAGAATCTACCAACATATCACCTGTTCCACCTGTTACGTCCAATGTTGCAAAAACATAGATATATTCTTGTCGTTCCAAATAATCATAACTAGCTCTCCCCATATTTTTCGTTAGAAAATAAATTGCCTCTTTTCTGATATTTTCTTTATCTATCGTATCTAAAAACATTTCATCATAGCTATTGGGATCAAAACTACCCTGATACAATATCCTGTATTTTACATCTGATCTTTCTATTATGTTACCATCACTATTTACATACTCAGACTTGACAACAATGTACTCTGTACCTTTATTATTTTTAACTACATTGACAAACCGCGGAATATAATTATTTGATGGCAAATTATCTGCCTCAATGATAAAATAAGCTTCTTTCTTGCTTTCTTCGGAATTGTCAGTCTTTTTAGTTTCTATAGAAACCGTAAGAACATCATTTCGTTGTTTTGCCGAGAGCATTAGATAAGAATATGATGCTTTATCCGTTAAGGTATTTTCTCTAATGTACACTATGTATTTATACTTTTTATCACCATGGGTTTTATATATGTATACCCCATCACCTTCATTATAGTTCTTAAAAGTGTTTTGCACATTTAAATGCAAATCTTCATATTTGGCTTCATAAAAATTGACTTTTATCTCCTTATTTGTCAGGTCTATTGTGCATCCACAGAGCACGATGCTATTTAAAATAATGCATAGTATTAAAATAAAACCTCTCATATCTATTCCCTCCTTTTCCCGGCTCTCCACCTTTACAACAAGGCTTTAAATAACTCAACACTCCTTTTAATTACTGTAGGATCTTCTCTTGATTATGACCTATATCTAATTCTATAATTTTCCTTCTAAATTGTCTATATAAACCATTCCATTTTACATCCATTGCTTTAGCAGGCTGTACATACCTCAAATCCCATATATTTTAACTGGAACTTATACAGGAATTCTGTTAGAATAGCGGAAAAATGCCGAATCTCCGATAGGAGTACGGGGGATTAACAATTGGGGTGAATCTCTCATTGAGAAGGGTGCCTCTACCCTAACCCGTCAACTAACCTCGAAGGCGAAAGGGGGAAATAGAATGTTATTATTTAAAAAAGTGAGATTCTTTATTCTTACTGCATTTTTAACCATGCTGATGGCTTCTACAGCATATGCCGGAAGTTACACAGTAGCATCCGGTGACTCGCTCTATAAAATTGGCGAGATTTTTAAGGTCAGTGCCACTACCATCAAAGCGGATAACAACCTTGGCAGCGATAATATATACCCGGGACAGGTTTTGAAGGTTCCAGGTGATGTTTATACGGTAAAAAGCGGGGACAGCCTTTACCTTATAGCAAAGAGATATGGACTGTCTGTTTACTCGCTCAAAAGGGCCAACAACGAGTGGGATAATTATATATATCCAGGCCAGAGGCTAAACTTGCCTGGTATTGTGTCAAATACTCCGGTGGTTACACAGTCCGGTACTGCTGCTAAAAGTGTGATTCCTTATACTTCTAGCGATCTGGACCTCCTGGCCAGACTAATAACAGCAGAGGCGGAGTCAGAACCGTATAACGCGAAAGTTGCTGTAGGTGCAGTAGTTGTAAACAGGGTCAAGGATTCACGCTTTCCTAATACTATAAGGGACGTAATATACCAGGTGGATTCGGGCTATTACCAGTTTACACCGGTTAAGAACGGATGGATCTACAAGCCTGCGTCACAAGATGCCAAAAATGCAGCCTTTGCTGCACTTCACGGCAGTGATCCAACCAACGGCGCCCTTTACTACTTTGACGACAGCACTACAAACAAGTGGCTCTGGTCCAAAACTATTGCAGCAAGGATAGGAGTAATGGTATTCACATATTTTAGCTAATGTCCTATAACGAAATAAAAGTTAAATAGCAGAAGATCTGTTTCATGTTTGAGACAGATCTTCTTTGTTTATATAGCAATTACATTATTCAATCATTGTAAATACTTCGTCAAGATCCTTCATTTCCTTATCTTTTGGCGTATAAGCCGGAACTCCTACCGGGATGATACTTATAAATCTATGTTCCAAAGGTATACTTAGAATCTCATTAATCTCTTTTCCCGCAATAGCCGGCTCATTCATCCAGCAAGCCCCGTAGCCCCTTTCTTGTACAGCTAACAGCAGGTTTTCTATAGAAGCTCCTATGGATAATAGATCATAGTTGGCAAAAAGGTCCATTATATCCTTATCGTCATATCCCTGTTCTTTTAATACGGATATAAATGTCTCATCATAGAATTTTGTATTGGTCATAAATACTGCTATTACCAAAGGAGCCTTTGAGAAAAAGCTTACCATCTTTCTTTTTGATACTAAATAGTTTTCGCTTAACTCTTCCCTTTTGGCATCCAATATTTCTTCTACTTTATTAAGGACAGCAGCTTCTATTCTGCCTATTACTTCCCTGTTCTTTATTGCAACAAACTTCCAGCACTGACTGTTGCATCCGCTTGGTGCACTGACGGCAGCATTTATAAAGTACTTTATATCTTCCCTAGGTACATCCTTATCCTGAAACTTCCTTATACTTCTCCTTGATAGAGCAAGATTTAAAAAGTTATGCATAGTATCACCTGTTTGTTAAATATTATTAAAATCAATTCTATATTATATTTAAAATTATGCAATACTTTTTGCTGTTTGCATGAAGTTTTAGCAACAGTGACATAAGAAGCCTTTTGTCAGAAAAGGTTGTTGCACAATTATAATAACGCAGGATATAATTGTATTAGATATAATATATAAAAATGTCTATAAATTACACATAACCCTGTACATAAAAATGACCATCAAAGTATATAAGGGGCAGAATAAAACTATTCTGCCTCCTTATTTTTTGTTTCCACTCTCTGCAGCCGAAAAAATATTGCCCTTGAAAGTACAGTTATTAAACATGATTTTAGAATCACTGTTCTTAAGATATTGTATGTTATTGTCTATAAACTCGCAATCATTTACATTAATTATACCGCAGCGTTCCAGTTCAAACATATTGCCCGAATAGACACTCAAAGACTTATTACCGGTAAAGCTGCAGGCCTTAAACGAAATATCGTCACAGCTGTACATGACAACCATGGATAAATCTTCATTGTCTTTAAAAACATTGTTTTCAAAGCTGATATTTTTACAGTATCTTAAGTCCATAATTCCATAGGAGCAGTCTCTTATGATGGAACCGCTCATTAACATATTACTGACATCACTTGCAGAAACACCATAGGTGCCGCAGCCGTACAAGTCACAATTGTTAATGCTTATGTCGGTACAATAATCAAGTGAAACAACATCTCCGGCGCAATAACCCTTGTCAGGATAATGACCCATAGTAATGTTTTTAAGCTTAATTCCTTTGGAGAACTTAAAACTTAGCACATCCGAATAGGAAGATTCGATGCTTATTTCTGTCTCCATATAGTCCTTGCCTTCTATTGTAAGATTATTTACGTCATATATTATAAGCTCTTTACCGTCATGTGTGTCAAACCATTTAAGATGCCTGTTATCCGAAACATCATAGTCTTGATATTCAGATAAATTGTACCTTCCCGGTTTTAAAACTATCTTTCTGTTGGAGCCTATGGAATCAAGCAGTTCCTGAACATTTGATACTGTTATTTCATTGTACCCCGTATTTACCTTGATATTATTCATTATCATGTCTGAATCAGCCTTATAATAAGACGCCTTTTGTGAGTTTTCAAGAAATAATGTAACAGAATAATACTCTTTGCCTGTCTTAATAAGGACCACTTTCAAAACTTCTCCGCTTTTAGATTTGTGAGTGAATCCCAAAGCCTCGCAGCCGTCTATACTGTACCTCTTTATGTCCCTTGCACCAACTCCGCTTTCATCAATCCCATAATACTCCAGGAATGATTTATATATTTCTTCCATCGATAAGCTGCTGTAGTCTTTTCCATCCTGCGGCTTCTTAACCCTAAGCTCTGCCCCCTCTTCAATGTAGAGTGATAAAACATCATCTTTGCTATGGGAATTAAAGTACCAGGTCTCTGGAATCAATAGCTCTATAATATCATCATTTGAAACCGCATATGAAGTATCTGCCATTTCATCGTAACTAAAATCAGATATTATCTTGTATGAGTTTTTATTATAATAGGTACCAATACCGCTTCTATTATCTTCTGACCACTCACCTATATAGGTGTCCCCGTTAATCCACGTGTACTTCCCGGTACCACTTCTCTGGCTGTTCCAAAAATGTCCTTCATAAATTTCTCCGTTTGGAAAGTATGTAGTACCTTTACCATGCATATCACCATATGACCATTCTCCTTCATATCTGGTGCCATCGGGCCATAGACATATGCCCAAACCGTTTTTTAACTGGCTGCCATTCCTTTCACCCTTGTATGTAGGTTCTGTAAGACTTATCAGTATGCTCCCATCGGAAGAATCCCAGTAAACAGCTGCTCCGAAGGATTCACTGACAAATCTTAGCGGCACAAGCGTTCTGGAATCCACTATCTTTGCAGGCACCTCCAATTCAATAGTGCTACCGTTTCTAGTAGCTGTTCTGCTGCCGATCTTCATTATAAGCTCTGTATCCTCTCTCACAGCAGTTACAGTCATTGTTTTTGCGTCCCACTTAACAGCCGCCCCCAGTTTCTCGAAAATCGCTCTTAAGGGAACCAGTGTCCTTCCATTTTCAACTACCGGATAAACATCAAACACCATTTCTTCTTCACCGATATACACCTTTGGAGCTGCTGCAAATACCAGTGATCCGGTAATAACCATACACATAACTCCAAATAGTGCAGCGGCCAATAGTTTAAATCTCATATAACTCCCCCTAGTATTTTATATAGCTTTCATTATACCATTTCTAGTAAATATAGGGAATATGCAATTTTCAAGTATTCTCCCTGCCTAATTGCTCAAGCAGCTCCTCCACCCTTTCTTCACTAAATGCTCCCTGGCTGAAAAAAGGCAGCGAACGCAGCGGCATATATCTAACTATTGCTGCTACTGTCTCAAAAACTTCCGCAGATAACTCACCTGTTTGCATCCCTGCCTGTTTGGCAAACTGCTGGAGAAATGAATTATATAGCGCTGCGCCGCACGGATCATTCATTAAATCCCCAACTGTTGAATTCCTGTCAAACTTCCTTTTTATCTCCAGTGATGAATTAACCCTGACAACTTCACTAAGAACTATATCCTTTGATGATTTCCCTATTTGTATCTCAAAATCTCCACTTTCTACGTGCCAATCTTTAATTTCTACGTTGTAATATGCAAAAGCCCTTTTATCCAAAGTAAAGACCAGGGTTTTTTCCTCACCCGGTGCAAGTTCAATCTTTTCAAAGCCTTTAAGTTCTTTCTTTGGCCTTATTACAGTACTTACAACATCCCTCACGTACAACTGGACAACTTCCTTGCCGGTCATCTTGCCGGTATTCCTAACCCTGACAGTTACCTTCAGGGTATCAGTATCGGATATCTCTTTTTTGTCTAAAGTAATATTGCTGTATTCAAAATTAGTGTAGCTTAACCCGTATCCAAAAGGGAATAGAGGTTCGATATCCTTTGCATCGTAATACCTATATCCTACAAACAAGCCTTCCTTATATTGGACCGTATCACCTTCACCGGGAAAGTTTAAATACGAAGGATTATGGCTTAGCTTCTTAGGGAAGGTTTCAGCCAGTTTCCCGCTAGGGTTTGCATCACCAAACAATATGTCTGCTATGGCACCGCCAAGGGCCTGACCACCCAGATAAGCCTCCAACACCGCTTTAACCTTGTCAATCCAGGGCATTTCTATCGGGGAACCGTTACTTAGTACAACTATAACGTTCTCTTGTACTTCTGCTACTGATTCTATCAGGTTTCTATGATTTTCAGGTATGTTTAAATGACTTCTATCGTATCCTTCGGATTCATACCTGTCCGGCAGCCCTGCAAATACTATTGCAACATCGGACCTGGCAGCTGTCTCTTTTGCCTCTTCTATTAATCTTTTATCAATATCATCGCTTTCCACTTTGTACCCCTGGGCATATAGCACTTTAGCACCGCCAGCTGATTTACCTATCTCTTCAAATATATCATCCTTCTTTGCAGGATTAATGTGAGAACTTCCACCGCCCTGGATTCTCGGGTACTTGGCAAATGCTCCAATCAGGGCTATGGTTCCCTCTCTTTTTAAGGGCAGGATATTGTGTTCATTCTTAAGAAGTACCATAGATTCTCTTGCAACCTCTCTTGCCAGCCTATGGTGGGCTTCTCTATCATACGTTTGATTCTCCTTCTTATTGTCAACCGCTTTAAATATTACGGTCAAAAGTCTTTCCACGGCCTTATCAAGGACACTTTCCGAGAGTACACCGGCTTTAACGGCTTCCACTATTTCCTTATCTCTTATACCCCGACTTGAGGGCATTTCCAGTTCCAATCCCGCAGCCAACGCGGCTGTTCTGTCATTTACCGCTCCCCAATCAGACATTACAAAGCCTTCATGCTTCCATTCATCCTTTAAGATATCCGTAAGAAGCAGTTTGTTTTCCGAGCAGTAATCGCCGTTAACCTTATTATAAGCACACATGACTGTCCACGGCTGCGACTTTTTCACAGCTCCCTCAAAGCTTGCCAGGTATATTTCCCTTAATGTTCTTTCATCTACAACTGCATCTACTGTCATTCTTCTATGCTCTTGATTGTTTACGGCATAATGCTTAAGTGACGTGCCTACCCCCTGGCTTTGTACACCTTTGATGTGACTTGCTGCCATTTCTGTTGACAGATAAGGGTCTTCTGAAAAGTACTCAAAATTTCTTCCACACAAGGGTGAACGCTTTATATTGCCAGCAGGACCAAGAATAATAGACACATTCTCGGCCTGAGCCTCTTTCCCCAAAGCCACAGCTACTTTTTCAACCAGATTCCTGTCCCAGGAACAAGCTAAACCTGCAGCAGATGGAAAACATGTGGAAGGAATACTGTTATTGATGTCAAAAAGATCTACATCCGGCTTCTGCTTTCTTAGCCCATGGGGCCCGTCTGTCATCATAATTGAAGGAACTTCAAGCCTCTCAACAGGTTTGGTATTCCAAAAATCAAGTCCTGAACACAATCCGGCCTTTTCTTCCAAAGACATTTGGCCGATAATCTTACAAATATCTCTTGTCATTTATAAGTCCTCCTTTAGGAATAACAAACTGTAATTCCATCTCTTTAAAATAATATTGTCTTTACTCAAGTCCAACATTTGTAACATATTAACATAAATGCATATTGATTACTTATAACTTGTTATGATATGATTATAATTATACTATATAGAGTTTAGTCTTTAAATAAAATTGGATTTAAAGAAAATTTAACAAAAATTTAAATTTAGCAGTGTAAAAATCCTAAAGCTATGGTAAAATTACTATGGGTAAGAGTCAATTCTAAATAAAAGTTCTTTAATGTTCTATTCATTAGGAAAAGAAGGGGAGTAAAAGGAATGCAAGGCAAATACACTGGTTATAAGGACATAAATAGTAAAGAAATCTATTCAGGGATGCTGTGTGAAGATACTGTCAACTTTGTTACAGTTGTTATTAAAGAAATTGGCGGGCGCTTCTACGCTGCACACAGCGGTCTAGAACCGGAACCCTTGGAGGAAATAGTATCGGGATTAAAAATTATTAAGTGTTAAAGGTTAGCTATATTGGGTATTTTACGTTGCTTATATTTTCATATCTTTGCAGCAAGTCCATTTTTTAAAAACTCAATCAGGTTATCTGCAACAGCTTCATAGTCATCGACACTGGTAATACCGGTTATTTCATGTATATGGGTAAACATATAAGCGATTAATCGCTTAATAAAGTCCTTGGGGAAGTCTTGTCTAAAATCGCCCTTAACATAAGCATTTTCTACCAAATAATCGAAAAACTTGTTTATATTGGCATTCTGTGTCTCAAACTCCATGCGGGCCTTTGTAAAATATTATTAAGAAGTATAAAACCGCTTGTACAGCGGTTTTCACAGTGTCTTTACATATTTTATTCTTTTAACTCCTGTTCTATTCTTATTTAATTTAATTATCCTTTCTAAGAGCTTTCCTGTTTCCTTCCTTATCAACTACAACTATGGAGTCAAGTGTTGACTTAAGATTATTTCTAAAAGCTTTTATATATTCCTGCCTTAGAATCTTCTGCTCCTCTTTCTCCTCATCGGTAAGGCCTACAGTCTTCGACTTTCGTGCAAGCTCATTTATCCTGTCTATTTTGAATTGGTCCATTACTATCCCTCCCAAGCTCTTTAATATATTATTTCACCCGATCAAGCTTCTAAACGCTTTCTCAAACCTCACATCATCCTCTTTTGTTCTTTTCCCTGGACCGGATGTTCTGCCGCCTGCGCGGCGGACTTTCTGGGAAATATGCCTGTCAAACAAGAGACTGTCAATATTGTCATTTGTATAAATAAGTCCGTTCTGGTTTATAACCTTGGCACCACGGGGAATTGACATAGCCGCAACGCCGTAGTCCTGGGTTACAACAATATCACCCTTTGTGACCTTGTTTACCAGGACAAAATCAACCGAATCCCTGGATTTATCAACGGTTATTACCTCCGAGTATCCGTCATTTATAATATGGCTTGTATCGATCAGCATTATAACAGGCAGGTTATATTCTTTTGCAACTTTTACAATAATGTTTTTTACAGGGCATGCGTCGGCATCCACAAGTATCTTCATAGTTTATTCAACCCTTCACTTATCTTTGGTTACAGTATAATAAATTTAATTGTTATTTTCAAAGGTTTTATTGCCTTTTTGGTGGTATAATATTTAATGTAATAAAAGGGAGGTTATTCATTTGGGAAAATTACCCGTTAAGCTTTCATTTGGAGAAGAAGTAGCCAATGCAATAACCCATGGTGTTGCATCATTGGCAGTATTATTTGCTATTCCATTAGTATCCATTATTGCCTATAACAACGGAAGTACAGCTGATGTTGTTGGAGTAACAATTTTTTGCATATCCATTTTCCTTATGTTCCTGATGTCAACCATCTACCATGCTATGGAATACGAAACCAGACATAAAAGTGTAATGCGGATACTTGACCACATATTTATATATGTAGCTATTGCAGGCACCTACACCCCCATAGCAATTTCAGTAATTGGAGGGTGGCAGGCTGTTGTTATTCTCATTATCCAGTGGGTGATGGTACTGTTCGGTATACTGTACAAATCCATTTCCCGGCGTTCAATGCCCAAGGTATCTCTTGTGATATACCTTGTAATGGGTTGGTCTTTGATTATTTTCATGCCACTTTTTATACAAAAAGCCAATCCGCTTTTGTTTTGGCTAATACTTGCCGGCGGAGCTTTATACTCTATAGGAGCTGTTATTTATGCAAAAAAAGGCTTCAAATACCACCATATGGTCTGGCACACTTTTGTTTTTCTGGGTGCACTCACCCATTTTATAGGTATATGCTTTTTCATGTATTAAAGGTATTTCTATAATCCAGGCAAAAAATTTATACCCAGGTTTTTGTCACCTATAACCTAAAGGTTGAATCAACAATGCATATTAACAGTAATCCAATATTGTTAACACTTTTGATTTGCTATTAATATAATATATTGACATATCATTTAAGTGGGGGTATATATTATGAATCTGGGACTTGATCCGGCTAAAACGCAGGAAGTCGTATGCGGTTTGAATCTTTATCTTGCGAATCTACATGTTCTATATGCAAAGCTTCATAACTATCATTGGAATGTTATAGGATGTAATTTCTTTGAGTTTCATGAGAAGCTTCAGGAGCTTTACGAGTTTGTAGGTGAAGAAATCGACAGGATTGCCGAGAGAATTTTAATGCTGGGATATAAGCCTGTGGCAAGTTTGTGCGATGCTCTAAAGATTGCCACCGTAAAAGAAATGCCAAGTGTCAATTATTCAGCTCAAACCATTGCATGCAGTGTTGTAAATGACTTCGTAATGGTTGTCAATCAGCTTAGAAGAGTTGCCGATATTGCAGGACAAATGAATGACGAATATACAATAGTCCTGTTGGGAGAAGCAATAGGATTCTACGAAAAACATATCTGGATGTTCCGTGCATACCTGATCGGCTGCTGTGGAGGTACTGGATACCGTGAAGAGTAGGTCAGTTAAGGACTGCGCACATTCCGCAGTCCTTATACCCTTTTACGGAACCCTTACATCCCCTTTGTCTCACTTTCTCCTTTTGCCAGGTTCTGACCATCTCCACCTCTTAAGCCCATCTTCTTGCTATATGTCTGGTAAATATATGAAATAGCTATCAGTATTGCTCCAAAGGCAAAGTATGATAATATTTTCATCCATGTTTCAAGGAACGAAAGGTCATATATAAAAAGCTTTGCTGTAGAAAAAACCGATAACACAAGTCCAAACCTTCTTATATATACATACTTCTTTGCAAAGCCGTATACTATGCACAAAAAGGCACCGCATACATATAAAATGCTAAAGATCATATTTAATTCCCCTAAACCGAACTGAACATTAAGTACTGCGGTAACATTGGCAAGTAAGTAAATGGCCATTATCACAGGATAGTACTCAAGGTTTGATCTCCTCGATAATATATAATCAAGCATAATACTTCTTATGTTAATGAACAAGTAGATATTGAAAGCAATCAGTATGGTTATTGCTGTAATGGAAAGACCCAGGCTTTCTTTGGGTAAATAAATATCCGAGGAAATATTCAAACTTATAAGCACAAAATCAGCCAATATATGCATTGACACTGACAGAACCTTAACACCTTTATCAAGAACAAGCGGAATCTTGATGATTGCATATCCAAGGCCAATTGTGACAAGTGCAAATATAACACCTTTGAAAAAGTCATCATAACTAGCAGTATAGAATGCATCCCCGCTTACCAGAGAATTGTAAAGCTTATTTGATGAATAAACAAGATAAATCCATACATTGATTACAGCAAAGTACTTAAGGAAGCCTGAAAGTTTTCCCCTGGCAGTATACTTCAGCATAATATCCCGTGCTGTATCCTTAAGGTAGATGTATGTAAGATAAACAAGACTTCCAATTACAATTGCATATCTAAAGTGGAAATGAGGAACCCCCTGGCTTCCCGCATATATTTCATACCTGTAGAAATCAATTCCCAATACACCGATAAAGCAAAGAGCATAAACAATCCACCCTCCAAGCTCTATGTATTTATACTTGTTCCTGTAACCATAAATTATAAGGAAAACTCCTTCAACGAGCCATCCAATTGCAAACCATTTAAGTCCCAACTGGAATGGAATCGCAATAACGGCAAATGTGTAGGAAGTAAGGTAAAATAAGCCTTTTGCCATGGTCTCTTCCTTGATGTACCTTGAAACCAACCGGCCAAGACCTAAATATAAAAGACAAAACACTATGGAAATAATGCCGTCATAATCCTTGCTGGCAAGGCCGAAAAGTGAAAACACTGAAACACAGCTGACAAATGTGTTAAGACCTACAAGCACAATATCAAGCGCCTTTAAAGTAATTTTATGCATTAAGGGGTATGCCATTGATACCGTAAGATACATCACAAAAGTTGCCATTACATAGCCCGACGCAGTATAAACACCGTTATCCCACTTGTTTACGAAGCTAAACACCAGGAATACCATTGAAGGTACGTTAAGCGCAAAGCTTATATAGTTTACAACATGCCATTTCTTCTTTAAAGATATGATTAGCGTTATAAGATTTATCAAAAACAGGTAAACAAAAGCCCCAAAGTATTGATATTTTTCTCCCAGCCCATATACAAAAACATATGTGAAGAAGGGAAGAAAACCGCCAATAATGGACAATGAACTGATAGTCATGGAATTATATCTTATAGAAAGCGCTACAGCCCCGGCAGTTATGAGAACCGAGAATCCAAGGGCTGTATTTAGATTTATAATGTCCAGGTTAAAGAAGCTGTGAAACACTGAAATATAGAGTATACCTATTCCCCCGCCGCAAAGTCCCATAGCAAAGATATCTTTCCCCTTCCTTAAGAGGATTTCTCCTGCAACAATGAATATAAGCCCTCCAAGGAAAACAAAAGCCCCCTTCATCTCACTGGTAAAGTAGTTGGAATAAGCATATCTCATAAGAGTTGAAAATCCCACCAATAAAACCAGTATACCGATTTTATTAAGCCAGTTAAGTCCAATTTTGATTTCCAGGTTGTTATTCTTAATCCGCCTTTGTATGGTCTCCTGGTCAACCCCTTCGGCTTCCATCTCCTTATAGTATCTTTCTGCCTCTACCCTGTTTTCCTGCAGAGCGTTTTGAAACTTTGCCCTATGCTCCCTGATTTTATTCTGAATATTGGATCGTAGATTCTCTATTTGAATCTCTATTTCTCTGGAGTCGGAATTCAACTCTTTGCTGGCTATTTCCGCTATACGGTCGAGTCTTTCCCTTGTTCTCTGCTCAAATTTGAGTAAAGCCTGGCCTTCTTTTACAGCCTCGTCCCTAAAATATATCCTTAATTTTTCTTTTGAGATCTTAAGTATATTAAGCTTTTCATCAAGCACCTGTTCACTTAAAGCTGTCTTAAGTCCGGAATTCTCATTTTTCAATTCCTTATTCGACTTATGGAGTTCTTCTATACTCTTCTTTAGGTCATCAATTTCTTTTTTCATGCGCCTGTTATTTTCAATGATACTGTCATTGTCAAAGTCCTTTACAAGGGCTTCATACTCCTGTGCAAATTTCTTTTGACTTTCAAGCAGTTCTTTTAGTTTCTGGCTGTAGTCCATAATCAACCCCCTTTTCCGATATAATTATAATATCATATTTTTCCACCAGAAAATATAACCAAAAAATATCTCTATCTTAAATGCCTTTTATCTTTATTTAAGTGTCTCCCATATAAAGTAAAGGGTTCTCATATTGTATTCCCAAATCATACTTTTGTTCTTTATTTGATGATGTATATTCCAGTCCTAATGAAAAATCTATCATATCCGCACACTCTGGAAAATCTATCAAAGGATTCCTGTTACCTTGAAGCTCATAGATAGCCCTGTTACGGTGCTTTTCATACAGTGACACCGGAAACTCCCTATGCCACTTTAACAGCAGTTCTATATTAATTCTATCCTTTCTATCTTGCCTGATTACGCCAGGATACCTTAGTAGGAAGTACAGTGTTGCCCTTGCCACATTTCCCTTTCCGTGCTCAGGCTCAAACTTTTCACCCTCACCGTTACCGCAGTTAATTCTTATCTTTTCTTCATTACCTTCCGGGTTATAACCTGGAAAGTCATGGTATCCGTCATCGCTCCTGAAGCTGTTGCATTTGCTTTCACAGACATAGAGGTGATGAAGGTCTCCCTTCATAGGACTAGCATGATTGAACCATGACTGGGGGACAATATGTTCAACATTGTATCTTCCTATACCTTCAAACATCTGGGTTATCTCTTCTACGGCTGCCTCCGGCAAGCACTTTTCACCTACTTTTAACCCTTCATATGCCTGTTTTTTCTGTTTAGATATCTCATGGTCTTCTTTTATCAACTCTACCGGGTCTACTGATTTCCCCGAGTATATACTTTTTACAAGCCCGTCCTCTCTTAAATCAACCCATGAATAAAGCTCTTTTTTACTTCTGTCATAGGAAAACAACACGCCATGGGTGTTATGTGACAATTCACTTAATGTTTTGAATAAAAGCTTTTTATCCCTTAAGTTAAAATGAATATTTTTGTAATATTCGTTTATTATAAGCTTATCCTTTTCTTCATCATAGTAGTTTCTCCGGTCTTCTTGAAGTCTACTTTTATTAAGGCTTAGTCTTAATAATGTTCTTTCAACGTTTTCCTCGTCCTTTTGTATTTTGCGAATTTCAGGATGTATTTCATTACGCTTCTTATACTCATAGTGTTCTTCTCCATTTTTATAGATAAGCCTTACTACTAGAGGTACATGGTCCGAAATATTCTTCACAAATTCCTTTATACTTTTATCCAGTCTTACTATTGCTGCATCGTCTTCAGATATCCCCCCCAAATTCACATCTTTGCTTACTATTATATGGTCAATTAGCGAATGCCTGTTACCTACATAAGAAATATTGCCATCACCAGCATCATCTGTTGTTAATGTGAATAAATGCGGAGAATCTGTTAAGCTGTTTAAAACATCGCTGTCCAATTCCTGATTAAAATCTCCTCCAAGCACAACAGGAATGTCTTTAAAGCCTTCGTCCCTTCTTAAGTCGTTTATAATTACTGAAATAATATTGGCAGCAAGCTTCCTACGTGCGGTACTTACAGGATCTCCAAAGGCTTTTAGATGCACTACTATCATTAGGAACTCTGCATCTTTCCCCTCTTCTTCCACACTACATTTTACAAACAACGGTTCCCTCTTTTTAGGAAATACATCTGCGCCCGTATCGGTTTTTGAACTAAGTATAGCTTTATATTTATCATTAATATCGTTTCTTAGTTCCACCTTTGTTGTCTCTATATCATAAAGCACTGCTAAATCCTGTGATCCCTCAGCATCAAGGCATACATAATCCATGTTCATGCCTCTTTTCTTTAATTCCTGTACCAGCTTATCCAGTGCCTTATTCTCTACTTCCACAAGACCTAGTGCATCCATAGACAATTCTGCTACAATGTCAGCCACACCATGAACCCTTTTTTCATCAATATGGTTATTAAAGTTACGTATATTCCAGAAGCCTATATCTGCAAATCTTTTGTTTCCTGTAAAGGAAGGTACTTCTACCTCTAAAAGATCCTGCTCATTTTGTATAAGACCATGTACATCAAATACACCTAAATAAGGAGAAGTACCTTCTATAGTATTTAAGACCTTGGTAGAGCCTTCATCTCCCTTATATGCATTTTTAGTAAGATGACTCACTATTGCAGAAATACGTATTCCCTCATTTATGGCTACTTTTTTGTCTTCATTTTCATACCATCCCGCATGGTGGAGCGCTACAAGGTCCCACCTGTTATTGAATACGGCAGAGCCTGATGAACCGGGTTCAGTATCAGTCTTGTAGTGTATGACCTTATCATATACATATGAGACTCTATTATCATGCAGTGCAATCTCCTTTTTCCTTCCACTGGGGTGCTGAATTATGTTTACTCTCTCTCCCCTTGTTATTACTGTTGGATTGCGCACCAGGGGAACAGGCTTAATGTCTCCTATTCCTTTTTCATCACACGATAATATTGTAAAGTCCAATTCGTCCTGCGGTGAGGTAATAAAAATACTTTCAGGCTTTAAGATTACCTTTACTGTCTCTTTACCTTCCTCGTAGTCAAACTCGGCAAAACTTTGTTCCGCTGTTTCCCTGTTTGAAATAACATGATTGTTGGTCATAATGATACCTTTAGCAATCAGAAACCCTGTTCCCATAGAATCGGGTGTTAAAATCCTGCAAACCGCTCTCGCCTTTTCTACACCTTTATATAGAAAATCAACAGGAAGCAAATCATTCTCTTTATTTATCTTTTCAAGAATAGCTTCTTCCGCTTCTTTTCTGTGGGCTTCTCCTTCATCCCATTCCTCACTATCCGGAGTTATACCGAGTATATCTAAGGCTCTTCTTTTAACAAGGTTTTTAAATACTTCGGGTTCTAAAGGCTTAACCCCTTGCAGGGCATGCTCTTTACCTCTTAGCGATATGAAATTGCTTTCTCTTACCAATATATACCAGCTCCTTTACCTTACTCCCGCCAATTCTCTCTCTTCTACAACATTACCTGTCATCAGACTATGGCTTAGGGCTTTATAAGCGTTTACTCTCCCACTTCCCACGTATTTGTCCGTCTGTATTTCATCTGCACTTTCCTTAAGAATTTTCATTACCTGTTCAAAGGTTAAATCAGGCTTTTTGGACAACAGCAGAGCCACCAGCCCGCTTACATGAGGTGCAGCCATTGACGTACCGTCCATATTAGTATAGCTATCACTATGAGCTTTGAGAGACAGGATATCTACCCCCGGAGCAGCAACATCTACCAGTTCATCGTAATTTGAAAATTCAGCTCTTTTATCGTTTGCATCTACTGCACCTACAGCTATGGTCTTGCTATAGTTTGCAGGGGAATAGTACCTTGTTTCATCATTTTCATTCCCTGCTGAAAATACAGCTATGGCACCTTTTTCATAAACATAGTCCAAAGCCTGTTCTACTATAAGGTTTCTAGGTCTTCTTGAACGAGGTCCCCAACTGTTGCTTATTATTCTGGCACCATTGTCAACGGCATACTTTAACGCCCTGGCTAATACACTATCAAAAGCTTGGGGGAAAACCTTCAGAGCCATAATTTTTACCTTAGGGGCTACACCTATAACTCCCATTCCGTTATTCCCAACGGCCGCTATAGTTCCTGCTACATGAGTGCCATGCAGGTCATAATCCATAGAATCTTCATCATCATCCGAAAAATCATAACCATATCTTCCATTTTCATCTTTCCACATATTCTCCTTCATATCAGGATGGTTATAATCAACACCTGTATCCAAAACTGCGACCACAACATCTTCACCCATGGTAATATCCCATACCTTCTCACACTGCATGTTTTTCAGCCCATAAAGCTCATCATAGTGTATATCATTGGGTTTTTCATGCAGTGAGTTTAAATAGTTGAGTTCCGCATGTTCCACCCCATCATTTTTTCTTAGCTCGTCCAAAAGCTTTTCAAGGTCAACGTTTTCATCAACCTTAACTTCGTAGGTTCTGTAAAGCTTTTTTTCGGCATCACCCATATTTTTGTACTCGTTTTCAAAAACCTTTTCATCATTCATATTTGCTTCCAAAGATGAAGGTGCTGCTGATCTAGCCTTCTTCACCACTGGCTCAATGTTGTGTAATCTCTGAATTTTAATTCCCATTGTACCTATGCTTTCATTGTTGTTTCGTGTCATTACATTGGCAGGGAGCACACTTCTAGGGTCAACGCCTTCCTTTAAGGATATCAGTACCGTATTTTTATCAGCTTTCTTATCCATAAGCTTTCCTCCTATATTTTATTATACGTTTGTAGTTTTTCATTTTAGTAAAAATTTATATTAGCAATTAATTGTAGCAATCTAGCAAGTAATTATTGAAATATTTAGAATAAAAAAGTAGAATAATAAAATCAATAAAAAACTAAAAAGGTGGTTACATATGAATAAAAATCCAATTGCAACTGTTTCAATGGAAAGTGGTAATTCAATAAAAGTTGAGCTTTATCCTGAAGCTGCACCAAATACGGTTAACAACTTTATTTCCCTGGCTCGGGAAGGGTTTTATAATGGTCTTATTTTTCACAGGGTTATCAAAAACTTTATGATCCAGGGAGGCTGTCCGAAAGGGATCGGTATCGGTGGTCCAGGTTACAGTATTAAAGGTGAGTTTGCGTCAAACGGCATTAATAATGATTTAAAGCATGAAAGAGGAGTTATATCCATGGCACGTTCTTCTCATCCTGATTCAGCGGGATCACAATTCTTTATAATGCATAAGGACTCTCCTCATCTAGACGGCCAATATGCAGCCTTCGGAAAAGTGATCGAAGGAATGGAAGAAGTAGATAGAATCGCCGGCGTTAAAACAGACTACCAGGACAAACCGGTTGATAGTCAGAAGATATCCTCAATATCTATAGATTTGTTTGATTATGAATATAAAGAACCAGAAAAAATCGGATAACTTCGTTAAACTATTGACAATCATCGAAATATATTATAAATTTCAGATATATAAGTGTAAAGGGCGTGTATTTTTCATTTATGAAAAATACACCCTTATACAATACTTGAAGTATTAAAATAAATGGTAGTATAATATAATAAGTACTTAATGTTAAACTTGTTCAGATTATAGATAAATGTAATACACTGCAAAAACATGGGGGTTTTATTTTTTCTTTCAACTTTGTTAAAAAATAAACTATCTTTACAAACTGTCTCATGTCTACAGGTATAAACCTTCTTCTGGACAAGCCGGAGAATACATATGCGGTTTTAATATTTAAATGAAAATAATTATAAAGGAGAATGTTTATGGGCAGAATTTATAACTTTTCAGCTGGTCCGTCAATGCTGCCGGAACAGGTTTTAGCAAAGGCAGCTAATGAAATGTTAGACTACAAAGGCACCGGGATGTCGGTAATGGAAATGAGCCACAGGACCAAGACATACGAATCAATCATCGAAAATGCAGAAAATCTACTTAGAAAACTGATGAATATACCTGACAACTATTCGGTACTATTCCTTCAGGGCGGAGCATCACAGCAATTTGCAATGATTCCTATGAACCTCATGACCAAAAACAAAAAGGCGGACTTTGTTAACACGGGTACATGGTCTAAAAAAGCAATGGCTGAAGCAAAGCTGGTGGGCAGTGTTAATGTTGCTGCTTCTTCAGAAGACAAGAACTTTACCTATATACCTGAAAACTTAAACCTTTCGCCGGATGCGGATTTTGTTCACATTACAGCTAACAATACTATTGAAGGAACCCGCTTTGTAAGCTTCCCGGATACAGGAAATATACCCTTGATAGCTGATATGTCAAGTAATATCCTGTCTGAAGAAATGGATGTCACAAAATTCGGCCTTATATATGCAGGTGCACAGAAGAATCTTGGACCTGCCGGTGTCACAATAGTTATTATACGCAATGATCTTCTTGGTAAGCACAATGAAAACTCTCCTATCTTTTTGCGTTATGAGACCCATGCTAAAGAGAAGTCACTATATAATACTCCTCCATCCTACAGTGTTTATATGGTTGGTTTGGTCCTTGAGTGGCTTGATCAGTTAGGCGGAGTTAAGGCCATGGAATCTCTCAACAAAGAAAAAGCGGAACTTTTATATAATTATATAGATGAGTCTGAAATGTTTTCTTCACCCGTTGACAAGAGATACCGCTCACTGATGAATATACCCTTCACTGCACCAAACGATGAATTGAACGCAAAGTTTATTGCAGAAGCTGAAAAGCAAGGGCTTACTGCTCTTAAAGGTCATAGGTTGGTTGGAGGTATGAGAGCAAGTATTTATAACGCAATGCCTATGGAAGGTGTCAAGACACTGGTTGAATTTATGAAGAATTTTGAAAAGAATAATGGATAGAGGGGTAAAAAAGATGTTTACTATACAAACGCTTAACAAAATATCATCAAAGGGTTTGGATCTTCTTCCAAGGGATTCCTATGAAATAGCCACAGAAATATCCAATCCCGACGCAGTTCTTGTAAGAAGTTATAATATGCTTGAAACAGAGCTTCCAAAAAACCTGAAAGCTATTGCAAGAGCTGGAGCCGGAGTTAACAACATACCTATAGAAAAATGTACCGAAAGAGGCATCGTTGTATTTAATACACCGGGAGCAAATGCAAACGCCGTTAAGGAGTTGGTAATCGCATCTTTGCTTCTCTCATCAAGAAAAATATACAAAGGCATATCCTGGGCCCAGTCACTAAAAGGTAAGGGTGCTGAAGTTGCTCCTTTGGTTGAAAAAGGAAAATCCCAGTTTGAAGGTCCGGAAATAAAAGGAAAAAGACTGGGCGTTATCGGTCTTGGAGCTATAGGCGTTATGGTTGCTAATGATGCTCTTGCCTTGGGAATGGACGTAATAGGTTATGACCCGTTTATATCAATAGAATCGGCATGGGAACTTTCCAGCAATGTTACTAAGGCTGTAAGCCTTGATCATTTGATTTCTACTTCCGATTATATCACAATTCATGTACCTTTTAACGACAAGACAAAGGGTATGCTGAACAAGGAAAAGTTCAACATCATGAAAAAGGGTGTAAGAATTGTTAATTTTGCAAGAGGCGGCCTGGTTGCAAATAAAGATCTTCTTGAAGCTATGGAAAACGGAACAGTAGCATGTTACGTGACAGACTTCCCTGAAGAAGAACTTTTGGGCAATGATAACATTATTTCAATTCCACACCTTGGCGCTTCAACGCCAGAGTCCGAGGAAAACTGTGCCGTAATGGCTGCCAGTCAGCTTCGTGAATTTCTTGAAAAAGGTAATATAAAAAATTCCGTTAACTTCCCTGAATGTGAACTTTCACGCTCAGGAGATACCAGAATTATTGTAGCACACGACAACATTCCCAATATGTTTGGCCAGATTACTACAACACTTGCCCACAGCAAAATAAATATTGGTGATATGCTAAGCAGGCATAAAGACAAAATAGGTTACACCATTCTTGACATAGAAGGCTCGGTGTCTGAGGAAGTAATTGAGAAAATAAAGTCAATAAGCGGTATAAGAATGGTTAGAGTGATCTAACCAAAGAGAACTTAATATTTAGAATTAAATTAAGCCGGAGCATATCAATATCAATGCTCCGGCTCATTTAATTTTGTGATTGACACTCTATGAAAACAGCCAAGAAACTACTCTTTCTTAAAAGCTCCTTCTCTGTAGTTATTCATTGGATCCCATAAGATCCACTCTTCATATCCCGCATCGTATACAGCATTAATTTGCTGTCTAACCTGCTCATCTTCATAATACTGCCAGTTACCCTTTCCAATCCATGTGGCTGTAAAATCCTGCAGGTATGTCCTCAAAATAGGTTTGTGCCCTTCTACCTTATCCATCCTTGATTTTCCCTTTAATAGTGTATTTTTAATTACGCCATAAGGGTCCAAATCAGGCTTTGGAAATTTTACATTGTTTATAATCTGGCCGTTTGCATAATGTGAAGGATACGCCATCGGACAAAGATAATCCAGATTCTTTCCTATATGTTCAAAATACTGTCCTATACCCTCCGTATCTCCAGGGCTTTCAAGTACGATAGCAAATATGTCGCCGGAAATAATAGCATCGGGCATCTGCTGTCTGGCATAAGCTAGAAATTCATTTATTACTTCGTAATACTGTCTATCATCTTTCCCCTCAAAAACCATTTCGCTTTTCCTGCCGTCAGGAAACCTTATATAATCAAGTTGAACTTCGTCAAAGCCTTTTGCCAGTGCTTCTTTGGCAAGATCTATATTGTACTGCCAAGCTTCTTTATTATATGGGTTTACCCAGTTCACCTTATTATGAACATATAGGCCGCCTTCCTTGTTCTTTATTGCCATATTCGGTTTATTCTTGGCAAGGATAGGATCCTTGAAGCATACTATTCTTGCTATAGCATAGATATTATTGTCATGAAGCTTCTTAATAACTTCATCTGCATTAAACCTTTTATCTATTGCTCCTATTTCCTTAGCCAGTGGAACCTGTGAGTCATAGGTTACATTTCCGTAGTCGTTTTTAACGTCTATAACATAGCTGTTTATTTCGGTTTTGTTAGCAACATCGATATAGTGGTCCAATCTTGACCCTGCCGATGTAGCAGTCAAATACAAGCCTTTTGCCTTGACCCTCTTTTTATCGGCGTTCTTAAAAGGAGTATTTCCGCTCTCCGGAGTACTGGTAGGCATACTCTCTGGAGTACTAACGGGAGTGACCAGCTTTTGGCCGTCTTCCTGCCCTGCTCCGGCACTTGGGACATTAGTGGGTTCACCTTGGTTACTATCTACTATAGTAGCCTTTGGTTCACATGCAATAAACATTACAGCAACTAAACAAACTAAGACCGACATAGCAATACTTCTTACAATACGTTGACTCATGGATATAGCCCCCCTGATTTGATTTTCTTTGTACAAATAAAACTAGGAATAAAGCAAGACAAGATTAATTATTACAATATAGATATTTTAACTCTATCAAATAAATTCGTAAAGGGCAATAATCCAATTAATGTTTTTAAACAACCTGGCTATAAATGGAGGACATTTTTTTTATGACTGACATGGAAATATTTCCTCCTTTATATACAACTTATGTTATAATATAGAATATCATCGGCACATATTATGCCTTATTAGAGGATGTGAAAATTATGAGGATTATCATTGCTGTTTCAGGATCTCATGGCGATGTAAGGCCAATGATAGCTCTAGGTAAATATCTAAAAAGTTATGGGCACAGTGTTTTAATATGTGCTGCCCCGGAGGATGAGGAATTCGTTTTAAAACACGGTTTAGAATTCAAAGCTGTAGGCAAACACTGCAGTTATATGTTTGACAAACTTTTAGAAGAAAAAAGCAAGTTAAAATGGGGAGGCATAATGGCAGAATATCTAAGGGAGGAAGTATCCCTGCAGTTTGATCAACTGCCAGATGCAGTAATTGGTGCGGATATGATACTAGGAGCCGGCCTTCAGTTTGCATCAAGGTCTTTTGCCGAACATCTGAATGTTCCTTACAGGCATATCCTTCACATGCCCCAGGCATTGAGGTCCTCCTCTTACCCGCCAGCCGGCATGCTGCCGCAAAACAACCCCGGGTTCATAAACAATTTGTTGTGGATGATTAATGGCAGGTATTATAACAATATCCTGATTGATCATATTAACCGGTATAGAACAGAGCTAAAACTTAAGAGTGTAACCAGTGTATATGATTATTTAACAAGTAAAATAATCATTGCCTCGGACAAGCCTTTAGCAAAAATACCTTCCGATGTAAAATCCGAATATATTCAAACCGGTTATTTTAATCTTACTGAGGAAGGTGAATTGGATAAAGCGCTGACAGACTTTATAGAAAGCGGCTCACCCCCAATTTATGTTGGCTTTGGAAGCATGCCAAATTTCTCAGGAAAAGAAATAACCGGTATACTAATGGAAGTTACTAACTCTTTAGGAACACGTATGATCATTTCCAAAGGTTGGGCAAACCTTGGGGGAGACTTTGATCTCAAAAATGTTCATATAATAGGCCATGTTCCCCATGCCAAATTATTCCCCAAAATGGCAGCTGTAGTACACCATGGGGGGTCGGGAACTACTCATACTGCTGCAAGGGCAGGAGTCCCTCAAATAATTATTCCACACGCCGTGGACCAGTTCTTTTGGGGAGAACAAATATTCCGTTTAAAATTAGGACCAAAGCCGGTAAGCATCTTTAAATTAACAAGCAGAAAACTCATTGATAGAATAAGTAAAGTTTACTCTACTTCTGAATTTAAGTTAAATGCAGTAAATATTGCAAAAGAACTGTCAAAAACAGACGGTATAAAAGATACTTATAACTATATAACTAACCCAAAGATGCTGTACTCTTAAAAATGGTTATCTAAATGCTGCTAATCAGCTAAACTATACTATAAAAGGTAATAAGCCTTAAAACCAGCTCAACGAGCTAATTCAAGGCTTAATTCCTTAAAATTCAATCAGTATCACATATCAAACAATATTTACGAACTGGACTACAAATTCCTCTAAAGCAATAATACCGATTACGGCAAGATGTAAGGCTTCAAATAGTATAAGATAGTTGTGTCTTGGAATTTTCAGACCGATTATCAGTAACAGCCTGTAAGGAATCTGCAGCAAACAAAAAACGTACAGCAGAACTCCGGCCTTATTCATTTCCCACGCTGCTTCAATGTTCAAGGTGCTCATATAAACGAAACATCTTGTCATTCCACAAACCGGACAGTTATACCCTGTAGTTGACGTAAAAGCGCATGGTATGCCAAATACATCAACCGGAGCCGGAAAGCGGAATGTAGTAAACCTTCCATCAGTATAAAGTACAAAAGAAATCAAAACCGGCGCAGCACAGAGCAATAAAAGCACAATATGCAAAACCAGATCATTATTATAATAACGCTTTGTCATGAGCTCACCACACTAATGCTTTTTAACATAACAAATTTCCAGTCATTTATAATGTTAAAAATGCATTTCCTATGCTTGTGCCTCCCATGCTCTAGAAAAGAATTACGCAACGAGGCACTAGTGCTTTTTACTTTACTGGTCTATGTTTTGTTCCATCTGCCTCTGGAATTCTTCCATAAATTCAGTAGATGAGAAGCCTCCTCCAGCAAAAGCAATTATCAGAAGTACTATTACAAGTCCTATTGCCACGAATCCTGTAATAATTCCGGCTAAAGCCATACCTTCTCCCTTTTCGGCCCCATAGGAAGACTTTATCTTGTTCCTTGCAAGAAAACCAAATATAACTGCAAGTATTCCGGTTATAACACCTATGTAACAGCAGCAGACTAATGGTATCGATACAATACCAAGTACCATGGAAGCTATTGCATATGAGTTAGTTTTGACTTGAACAGGCGGGCTAAAACTTCCATTAGTGTTATACTCCGTTGTGGAATCCAAAGGAGAACCACAACTGCTGCACACCGTATTAAAATCTTCATTTGAATAAAAACATTTTGGACACTGCTTCATTTGCCAACCCCCTTTAGCGTTTTTACCTTACAAATTCAAAGTCTACCAAAAGATTTTATATTAATTTTACCAGTTTTACAAGATGTGTTAAATATAATTCTGTAATAAACCTGTAAACCCATTTATTCTACCAATCTTCATACAGCCTGATTATATAATTATATAAATCATTTATGCAGTTATCACTTGAAAGATCAAAAACTACAGTACTATCAGTACCCATACTTGTACACGTCAAAGGCATTAGAATAATGTCTTTAGTGCCCTTTCTCAAACTTATAAAATCCTCTACCTGATTACTATGTGTATCTGTTATTATAATATTTGTATCTGCCGTATGGAAATCATTTAATTTACTCATATAATTCAAGCTACTGTTAATAGCGTTTATCCCGAAGATTAAAAAGTCCGGATTATATAGTCCGCAAATAGTTTTTAGGCTGCCGGGGTCAAATTCCTGGTATATGGGTTCACCAAAGGATGGTGAATACTCAAGTCCACATACTACTCCCAGGCATGTATCCAATACCGAAATTATTCTATGTCCGTTAGTCCTAAAACAGTCTTGAAGCTTACTTACCAAATCGATAAGATGGATTCCGGAAAAATCATATACATATAGCACAGGCATATCAATCTCTTTATAGATGGGAATATCCAAATAGTTATAAATCGAGGGATGCCATATCTTGATACGAGAGTCTGAAGTTGAAAAATTCAAATCTCTCCCTATATCACCATCATCAAGATAGACAACATTTTTTCCTAGCTTTGTTATCTCGTCCAAAATCTTTTCACTAGAGCAAACCGGATGTTTTGGAATAAGGTTATTAGCATCAATAATAACCGTATCAATTTCTTTTAAGATATGGGAATTATCATTGAAATAGTACTTTATATATTCTAAGGCATCACATAAACAATTACACTCAAAGACTACGGTATTATCTACTTCAAAGCAGTACTTTAATTTGAGAAAATTACCCTCTTTATTGCTTAGTCTAAAGGAAATAGCTCTCGCTACCCAGTCTATACCCTTGTTTAAATATGATCTATATACTCCGATGCTTTTGTTCACAGCACCTTCAATAAGCTTTTGTTTTATTTCTTCCAGTATAATGCCTGGAAATTTATTTACAATATCATATACTCTAGCAGTTATAAATGGTGCAGCATAACTATTACATATTCTAGTGAAAGACGAACCTCCGTAAAACTTATAAAGCAAATGCCTGCTGCAGGCGGTAATATTTATTCCATCATTGGGATAGTAGTTGTAAACATATTCTCCTTCATTTAATCTGTTCATAATATCACACTTTACGCCGATGACATTTGAAAAAACCGAAGGATAGGTTATTATATTGTTGTTACTGCATGCAGCAACTATTACAAGACCTTCTTTTGCCGCCTTATTAACTGTGTCTTGAATTTTGGAACTATCTTTTTGGTGAATTGATCCCAGGCTAAGATTAACTATGTTGATACCTGTATCAACACACCATTCTATAGACCTGGTGAGCTGTTCACACAATCCTCTCCTTGCTTTGTTTAGTATTTTGACACTGCTTATACTTGCATGTGGTGAGTACTTGCGTATTATGGCAGCACAATTAGTGGCATGGCTTGGTAAATATCTATCATATTCTCTCCTCTCAAGAACTTTAAGCTGTGGAGTAATCTCAATGTTGTGCTTCAAGGTTCCAATATCATATAGCTTTTCATTTACGCCATCGTCTATAATTGCTATACTAGCTCTATTCTCAAACATAAAATACCTTCACCGGCTGATTTTTCACTCATATATTGATATGAATTCTACATTTATTATTATAGTGTGGATTTTCTTTAAAGAATGGAACACCGGTTGAAAGTTTAATGAACATTTATTGATAAAAAGTTGAATTTTAAAAAAAGCGGCTTTAAGGTTCATTAATAACCAAATAAAGCCGCTGTGACCTTGCTGATATCAGATTAGCTTAATCTTCCACTATAGCTGCCAACTCTTTTTTCTTCCTTATGTCCTGCACTACCAGCAGGTATTTTTCATGAGTATAAACCCTTATAGCTTCATCGTAGCATTTACCAGCCATATCCAAGTTATACGATTTGTCCTCTATTTCAGATAGTCTTATATATGTATCTCCAACACTGTTTTGGGTTTTTGCGTATCCTAAAGCATAGTCTTCCGGCGTAAGAAGCTTCAGGGCTTCTCCATATAGCCCAAGAGATTTGTGAAGGTTCTCTTTCCTATCTCCAACATCTGATAACCTTTGATAAATATCTCCCATATTTACCATGACTAATGAAGCATCGTAAAAGTAGTTTCCGTCTGAAAGAACTTTCAGTGCTTCCTTATTTGCTTTTAAAGCTTTTTCGAGATTCTCTTCCTTATCACTTATATCTGATAGGCTTAAATAGGCCCTTGCCATAATATAGTAAATGTTGGCATATTGCCATTTATTATTTTCCATCGCTAATGCTTCAAGAGCTTTATCACATGCTTCCAACGCTCTCATTATATTTTCTTCCTTATTGTTTACTTCGGACATATTAATAAAGTTTTCTGCAAAACCTATTTGAACTTCTGCATAAATAGAAGGTGATACTTCTTTGCTGAAAAAATCAGAAGCTATTTCATATGCTTTTATGGATTTTGTACTGTTTTCTTCGTAGTTTTCCACCATACCCAGAAGCAGATATGAATGCCCCAGGTTAATCTGTGCTATGGAATGCAGGTATGGAAAGTCTTTTATTGTAAAAACTTTCAAAGAATTGTTACATGCCTCTATAGAATTAAGAAGATTCTCTTTTGATTCTCTCACTTTCGAAAGCTCAATATATGGGATTGAAAGCAGTATCTGATTATATGCATAGAGTATGGGGTAATTCTCGATTGAGTACACCTTTAAGGCCTTTTCCAAGGATTCTATTGCTTTTATACAGTTTTCTTCCTTATCTGCTGATACAGCCATAGTAAAATAAACCTTGCCTAATTCAGTATAAGCCTTTGCGTAGTGCGGAGGGTATTTATCAATAGTATAAACCTTTAGTGCATCCTCAAAAGATTTTATAGCCTTTATATAGTTTTCTTTGGTATTATCGATACCTGCCAAAACATTGTATGCATCACCAAGGCTGACTTGAACCAGAGCATAATTGATTGGATACCGTCCTATTGTAAACACCTTTAAAGCCTCATTCAAATCCTCTATAGAAATACTGATATTTTCCTTTTTGTTTACAAAATAGGCCATTTTTAAGTATATATTGCCGGAAATATATCGATTGATAGCATATTCATAAGGATGCGCATCTAGTGTGTAAACCTTTAACGCTTCTTCAACAGCTTTGATACAGTTTTCAAAATTCTCTTGCTGTGGCACTTTTCCTGCCATATACAAATAAGCAATCCCTAAATAGTTATGTATTTGTGCATAATAGAGGGGATCATGTTCCAGTGTAAATATTTTTAAAGCCTCGTTATATGAATGGAAGGCCTTTTCCAGGTCCACAGTATTCGCACTTACCTCAAAAAGAAATGTTTGGGCCATTCCCTGTACAACTTTTACACCTGCGTATTCTCTTGGATAGTCCTTGACTGTATATACATTTAAAGCCTCTTCAAACGCCTCTAAAGCTTTATTGAGGTTAAAGCCTGAATTCTTAGCTGACGAAAAGCTAAAATATGCCCATCCTTTTAAATACTGTATGCTTGCATAATCATACGGATGTTCCTCTTTTGTAAGAAACTTCAGAGCCTCTTCATATGCTTCTAATGCTTTTGAAATGACCTCCTCCCTGTCTCTAATCTGCGACATAACGGCGTAGGTATTTCCCATACCCTTTAGTGCATATGCCTTTTTTAAAGGGTATTTATCTATTGAAGATGTATTTATAACCCCTTCAAATATAGACAAAGCTTTTATAGTATTCTCTTCAACATTTACTATTTTCGATAACTCCATGTAAGCATTACCCATATTAACCATAACATGCAGATACTCTTTTGGGTTTTTTACACTTGAAATATGCTCGAGAATTTTTTCATAGCTTCTTATAGCACCTATAAAATTGTTGCTTGCAAGCTGTTTATCAGCATCTCCAATATTTTTATTGACCTTGTCGATTTCGTATCTTGGAGATATATTAGTAATAACATCGTAACCAACTACAATGATATTGTCATCTCCCAGAACAGAAACCTTACCTTTGCTTTTATCGTATATGGATACAATTCCTTCTTTGCTATCATATATAACCTCCATATCAAGTCCCTGTTCAATAATCTCCAGTGAAACAAAAAGCCTGTCCCTTATTATGGTTGCAGGGTGGCTTAAGGATAAACTGATGCCGTTTACCTGTGCATCCCTGCCTCCTGCTTTTAGTACTATTACTTTTTCATCCTTAATACAGGTTGCAGTTCTATTGCTTCCATTCCATTTAACTTCATATCCAAAAAGCTCAAGCATTTCTCTCACAGGCATTAACAGTTTATTATCTACAATTTGTGGAGACATATTAAAGCTTACATCAATATTGTTTATTTTAACTCTATAGTCTTTAGAAGAAGCAGAAATATTTATATCCTGGAGCAATACCACAAATATGGCTGTAATTAATATCATAGATAATTTAACTTTCACTGATTATTCCCTCCATTTTTATTTAATTTATTAGTATCTACCATTTTCTATTTGATTCAATTTATCTGTTATGTATTTGTTATAAGCAGGATAGTCTAAAGGCTTGAAAACCCTTAAAGCTTCATTATATGCCATGACAGCCCGTTCCAGACATTTCTCATCACCTTTGGAACCTGCCAGCATTAAATTTGTATTTCCAATTTCCATGTTTACTTTGGCATAGTCTATCGGATACATATCCAGGGTAAATAATTTTAAACTCTCATTATATTCAGTCAAAGCTTGTTTAAGATTTTCCTTATTGCTGCCCTCCTGGTACATCCTGCTGTAAACTTCACCCATACACTTATGAACCCTGGCATAATTTATCGGATAACTTTCCACATTCCATACTTTTAATGCTTCTTCATAAGCTGCTTTAGAATCTTTCAGGCTAATATCTGCATCTTCCATTTCCGAAAAAACTTTATATATATTTCCCAGGTTATATTGTATCAGTGCATAAATAGAAGGATTACTTTTTATAGTAAACACTTCTAAGGCTTTTTTGTAAGAATCCTCTGCATTCGCCAGGCTCACATTTGCCATGTCAGGCAGATTCATTTGCCTGTATGTTAAGCCCAGGTTGTAATAAACCAGTGCACTGTCTAGTATAGAGTTGTTAGCGATATGGCATCGCAAAGCTTCTTTATATGTCTTTACAGCTTTGTCCATATCCTTCTTATCACCGGAAACCTCTGATAAAACCCTATACGCGTTTCCAAGGTTGTTTAACACTAGAGCGCAGCTGTCGGCGGCAGCAGTGTTTTCAGCTTTAGAATACTGCAATACCTTTTTATACAAGGTTATTGAACACAGTATATTCTTTTTGGCATCTCTTGTCTCCGCCAATAAGCTATATGCGTTCCCTATATTGTTCAATACATGTATATAAATTTCCGGAGTATCTTCAACAGAAATGTTGCTAAGAATCTCCTTGTACTTTCCAATTGCACCCTCTGCGTTATTTTTAGCAAGAAGACGGTCTGCATAGCTTAACATATCATGAAGTGTATCTGTGCTGTATGGTTCGAATATATTTACAATAATCCCGCCTCCGGCAATAACAATGTTTCCTTCACCTTCTAGCGATATATTGTCTTCATCATAGTCTGACAGAATAATCAGGTTGTCTTTTTTGTTCCACCTGATTTGAGTACCAAATTTCTTTGCTATAAACTTGCTTGGTATATAAGTAATTCCATCAGAAATGACTGCTGGCTTATCAAGTGTTATTTGTTCACCGTTAATACTTACTTCATTACTATCTATTCTAAGAATAAACAGACTATCATCCTTTGTACAGGAAATAGCCCTATTGACGGAGTCCCATTCCAGATCCCAGCCAAGGGCTTCCATAACAGGCCTTAACGGGACATAAACAGTACCTTTTATTACTTTCTGTGGGGCATTTAGTACCTTATCACTATTATTCAGTATTACTTTTCTGTTCTCTGCAAAAACATATACAAAAGCTGTTTTCATAAATACTGCCAGCACAAGTACAGCAATAATTGCTCTCAAGGTTTTTTTTCTCATGTTATCTCTCCTTACATCCTCTATAGGTAAAACAAAACAATTAGTCCCCCACATTTATAAAAATATTGCTTCCTTGCGCCAGGATATTGTTGTCCCCTTCTACACTGGCATCTTTATTTATTGTAGTGTTATTGGTATTATTTGTAGCATTGTTTACTGAATTATTTGTTGAGTCGTTTGTAGTATTGTTTGTTGTATTGTTTGTCGTATTATTGACTGTATTGTTTGTCGTATTGCTTGTCGTATTGTTTATTGTACTGCTTGTACCTGCATTATTTGTTCCGGAATTAATCTTACTATCCTTATTACGGGTACTTCCATCATTTTGACTCCCGAAATCATCACGTTCTTCTGCTTGTGCTTTGCTTTCATCTTGAGAGGTATCGGCTTTAATCTTAACAGGTAAAGAGTTCTTATCTTGAGAAGCCACGCTTCTAGAGTCTGCAGCAGTTTCATCATGATCTGTTGTCAACGGTGTTTCTTTAGGTAAAGGCGTACTTCCTGCGTTGACTTGCTGCACTGCATAGACCTTCATTTCCTCTATACTTGGCTCTTTGTCCAGAGCCTGACTGCCATTTGCAGCCTGGATCACCAAAAAACCGGCAATAACCCCCACCATAATTGTCCCTAAAATACTTTTGGATCTTAGCTTCTTTTGTATTTTATCAATCTTGCTTCCCAGATTAAAACTACCATTACTCTTAAAGCTTACGGCTTGTCCACCAGATGTATTCCTGGAATTTTCCTCTCTATCCTTGGATAAAACCAGATTAAACTCCACTACCCCCGAATACTTACCCTCTATACCATCAGAAAATGCTGTTATGGTTTCACTATCGGCACTATACTCCTTGGGCCTGTAATTCCCGGCATCAGAAACCTCGTCCAATTCATTTGCTCCGGCACCCTGACTGGTCAAATCTGTTCCCGTCTTACCCGGCTGAGCATTCCCATATGAAAAAGTAGATACATTTAGGACCTCCGACAAGAATTCTTTAAAGTCTACTATGTTTAATAATGAGTTCTTAATCTCTTCATCCAGTAAAGAATGGTAAATTAAAATCTCGACTTCATTTCTAAGCATCTTGCGCTGTGTTCCTGTGGACTCGTCAATTGTAAAATCAACAATTTTGAATATATCTTCATTCTTAGGTTTGGCTTTATCATTCTTCCATTTGGAAATAATAGATGAGTCTTTGATTAGATAACTGTCGGCAAGAATATTTGCGTTTTTCTTTGTAGTTTTAAATATAACATCCAGTATATTTCTAATATTTAGAACACCATTCTCCATTTTATACCCCCCAAGTATTTGTTAACTACATTTTTCTCTATTCTATAACTCCATATTATGTTCATTTTATCACTTATTGCTCTGTGATTAAACTAATCGATAGACATTAGACATATAAGTCTATTATTCACCTTACTTCCCACTTATTCGACATGTAATTGTATCAATATTGCCGGTACTACTTGAAATTCGAAAATTTCAAATATCTCCTCTCATAAACCGTTGCCCTCCAATATTATTTTTAGATAATTTTTCTTTATATTCTATCATCTACTTGCAGCAAAAAAAAGAAAAACCATGCTTATTTTCATGTTTTATGTAAAATAAGCATGGTTTTTATCTTTTACGTAGAAACAGAAGTACATTACAAAGAAGACAGATCAAAGTCAAAGTCCAAATCCATATCTTCCTTTAAGCATTTGCCTTCCATATTTATATAATCCAGCATAGCATCTACAGTTTTACTGCCCTCATGTCCCTCCTCCGTCACATCCTCAAGCCATATTTGAGGAGCAGGCCTTGAAGCTTCATAATTCATCTTTTGTTTTTCACATTCAATACTTATTATTTTAAGAAGCTCTGCATCAAGACAGTTATTTCTGCTGCAGGCATTTACCAGAAGTTCTTTAAACTCATCGGGTGAAAGCTTTTCTTCCGGACTATCAAGCAAACTATTGTCATTAAGAAGGCTTACTATGATATCAGGTTCACATGTCCTTTTAAGTATAGTTGAAACTGTTCCCCTGTACGTCTTGAATAGATAATTGAACAATCTGATTTTTCTCTCTACTTCTCTTACAACCTGTATAGACATGTTGCGCGGATTAAATACCCTCATGTCAGCAGAGCTTTCTTTATTCTTAAGATAGTTTTCTTTTATATATTCTATATAATGTTTAAAGTTTTGAACATTCATTTGAATGTCATACTTTTCAGGGTAGAAAAATATCAACGAGCCCGGGTCTGTGGAAAAATTGAAATACTCCTGCTCAACAAAATCGGAATATTTAACAGCCAGCTTCATTATGTACTTAAGTGTATCTATTATTGTTTCCTCTGTATCCTTCACTAGAAAATATCCGTAGTAAAGTTGAACTTTGATATTTTTCCTGCTTTTTATATGCTGGAGACACTCCTCCAACTGCTCATTGGAATAGTACAGCCGTATATCCTTATTTATTTTCCGCAGTTCTTCATCTCCCGTTTCCGGAGATATCTCTACCATTACCTGACTGCAGCATTCCGATAATGTATCAACAAGCGCTTTTGACGGAAGTCTCCAGGCTCCGTATATAAAATTAATATCAAGGCCTTCCTGCTTTATCCTTTCCAGGAGCTTAATATACCATTCCTCACTTCCTTCAAACTCAAAGCAGGTGTACATTGTAGTAAATCCCATGGAGACAGCTTTCTTGATGGTTTGCACTACCGAATCTATGGACCGCACTGAAGCACAGATTCTATTATTCATTCTCCTTTGGGCTTCACAATTGCCTCCACAAAACAAGCAGGCGTATTGACATCCTCGTCCTATACAAAGAAAGAATAATGGGCCGGAATTAATCTCATCAAATCTTGTCCAGAATTTACAGAGCATGCGATAATGGTCCCAATCCCTTAACAGATCTATAGCCGCAAAATCTAACCTGTCTATTTGTTCAACTGTACCAATATATGAGAAATTGTTTAGTCTTACACAGCCATCCTCATTCCGCCAAGCCAGGTTCTGGACCGTGCCCAGTTTCTCTGTGAATCCTTTTTTGTTTGAACTGCTGCAAAGTTTGCTTTCATATAGTGCACTGCACAGTTCAACTATGGGTATCTCCCCGTCCCCTCTTATAACAGCGTCAACTTGAGGATAATCTGTGATTATTTCCTCACAAAAAAGGCTGGAGGTATATCCTCCGAGAAATACAAAAATGTCTGGATTTATCTTCTTGATAAGCTCTGCAGCGTCCATCACTACAAGGCTCTGATTGGCCCAGTGGCAGTCAAACCCTACTGCATCCACCCTACTTAAATCTATGGTATCCAAAAGCCTTTCACTATCAACCAAATCGGAATGAATCAACTCCACATCAAATCCGTTTTCTCTTAGAACACTGCCTAAAGCGCAAAAACCTATAGGCATAAAGAATATATTTTTTTGTGCGTTATCCAGAGGATCTGCAATATTCTTGTTGCCGCAGTGGATCAGCTTTACGCAAAAACGCTTATTTGAACTCATTTTCTCCCTCCATACTTTAAACTCTGGGTTTCCATGATATGTTTAAATATGTACAATTCCTCTTTTATAGCCTAAGCTTCCCGCATATATCCGTCAGTACCTGTTTCTCCATATCTCTTACCTGTCTTAAGGTGTCTATTATCTGAGCTACAACTTCCTTATCAGGTGTCAGATTATAGCTGTCCCCGCCGACAAACGTATGCTTTAAGAATAATCGCCTTGCGGAATCAACAGTATCCATCACCTTGCGGTACTCATCTACAAGTTCTCCAAGCCTTACCGATTCATTATACCTTGATATGACATACTGTAATCTGGTGTATAGTGACTTTTTATGTTCATACAACAGATGAACTGCCCTATAATCAACAGTAACAACACCCTCCATAAGATTATAAAGGTGGCGTATAATTTCATCATATATATCAAGGCCGTATTTTAATTGTTCTCCTCCTAAGGTATATTTATCAAACCTCTGAGCATAAACTACCTGGAAATCTTCTTTTGAAGCTACGTATTCCTCCAATCTGGCTGTAAACTTTTCAAGGTTAAAGGGATATTCCTGCATAAAGTCCCTTACTCTAAGAAGCTCAATGGCATTTGTTTCAGCCCAGGGTGCCGAGCCCTTATAATGCAGTTTGCCGCTCTCATAGGCTTCCCTGAACAAATCATAATCAAAGCTGATCTTTGCAAACATTTGCTCTGAATTGAATCCTATTGCTTTAAGCTTCCTTTGTGAATTATCATATCCGTAAACAAGGGAATGGTGCACATAATGCTGCTTTTTGTATGCTCTTTTTTCTGGAATATAGTATTCGTCCACATGTATGACTACATAATATCCCAGGTTTATTTTATCTACTGCATAATCTATAATATCCGGTATATCCTTCAAAAGCTCGTAACCCATATATACCTCCTGGATTACTTCATTGTAAGGCGCCCTCAGTTCAAGAAAATCCATGATCAGCATACCGTTTGACTGGACTTCGGTATATAGTTTGATATAATGCTCGTAGTACCATGGATGAAGCCTCTCATCGGCGAGTATTATACATATTGGAAGTGAGTGGCAAAGATATGTTATTATATCATTATGTAGTACTACCTTTAATTCCTTTGTATCCGGTTCATTAACCTGGTAAAGTTTCGAATTCTTTACCTCGCAAGTATTCTTCAGCTTGTCTGTACAATGGACCGCAAGCTCCACAAGAGTCTTTTCAAAGCATCGGACTGTCTTTTGCGCAGTCTCTCCGTCTATATACTTTTTATTGTAACCTATAATAAACTGCAGCTTTCCTCCCACTGCCATACCGTTAATATCCATCAAATAGTCATGCCTGTTGTTTTGGTTGACACTTATTCCATATTCTTCACTGCAGGCTGATAACAAACTATCTTCCTCAATACCGGGGTTATCGAACTGCCCTAGGTAATTGAAGGAAATCTCCGGTTTTAATGGTTTCAGTTTTTCATTTTTGTTTATATACCTGGCAATGCCGTAATTGATACCCTTCGTTGATATTTTGCGAAGATTTTGCTTAACTTCTGCTATAGTTTTATCAATACCATCCTGTGTTTTAAGGTAAACAGGATGCATACCTGTAAACCAGCCTATAGTTCTTGACAGGTTTACACCTTCAAATATTTCCTCTCTCCCATGGCTCTCCAGCATAAGCAGCACATTATCAAGGCCAAAGGCTTCGCTCAAAGCCAAAGTAATGGCTGACAGCAAAATATCGTTAACTTCCGTGCCATATGCTCTATTGGCTTCAGTGAGAAGTTTTTTCGTCAGTTCCTCATCCAGTACGAACGAAAGCTTCCTGTGGTCTCTTAAATAGTTATCCTCTACTTCTTTCCTTGTTATTGATTTTATTTTTGAATAATCTATATCTTCCCAGTAGTCTATTTCTACAGGTTTTTGAATGGCGTAATCATTTAGTCTCTCGCTCCATTCTTTAAAGGAAGTGGTTTTTAGCGGAAGAGCCTCTTCCAGCCCTGATTTATACAGTTTTTTTATGTCTTCCAGTAAAATTCTCCATGAGACCCCATCTATCACAAGATGGTGCACAGGAATCAAAAGCCTTCTGCCGTTTTCACCCAGTTCGAATACATATGCCTTTATAAGTAGATCCTTTTCAAGGTCAAGACTGTCCTGTATTTTCTCACTTAGCTCTTTTATACTCTGCTTCTGAACTTCATAGGTGTGCTGCGACAGGTCTATAACTTCAATATTAAACCTGATCTCATCCACTGATCTGTTAAACTGTACGACCTCTTCTCCACTGAACCTGTAGCCCATCCTCAGGGCATCATGATGCTCAATTATCTTTCTAAAAACACTTTCCAAAAGTTTTAAGTCTGCGTCTTTATCCAATGTGAAAAGATTTGTCTGGTTCCAATAGTGCATATAACCCCTGTCTTTTTCAAAAAACCATTTCTGTATAGGAGTAAGCAGCACATCCCCCTTGACTTCCTCCTGCGAAACTGTTTCTTTCTTTTTTGTGTAGTCTACATTATTTACTATTTCAAAGATTGTTTTATATTTAAGGACATCCGATACAGATATGTTTATTCCCTGCTGCTCTGCCGATGATGTAACCTGGATCGCTTTTATGGAGTCTCCACCCAGGTCAAAGAAATCATCCTTTATTCCCACCCTGTCCACTCCAAGTACATCCCGGTAAATATCGGCAAGTTTCTTTTCCACATCATTTCCTGGAGCTTCATACTCTACACCTGTATTTACATTGGCATGAGGCTCCGGCAGTCTCTTTCTGTCCAGCTTGCCGTTAGGTGTTATCGGCATTTCAGGCAGCTGTACAAAGAAGGAAGGCACCATATAAGATGGCAATTCCCTCAATAGATATTCCCTAAGCTCTGATACCGTTAATCCCTTATCTGAAACTATATAGGCGCAGATATAGTTGCTGCCTTCCAGGTCCTTTCTCACCATTGCTACAGCATCCTTTATGTCTTCATGCTTTAGAAGCTGGCTTTCTATTTCTCCCAGCTCTATCCTATAGCCTCTGACCTTTACCTGGAAGTCCTTTCTTCCCATGAACTCCATATTTCCATCCTCAAACCACCTTGCAGTATCTCCGGTTTTATACATACGTCCGCCCATCTCCGTGTTGAATGGATCAGGAATAAATTTCTCGCTAGTAAGCTTTTCATCATTCATATACCCTGCTGCAAGGCATTCTCCTCCAATATACAAATCACCGGTAACTCCTATTGGACAGGGCTTAAGATTTGAATCAAGAATATAGTATAGTGCATTCTGCATAGGCTTTCCGTAGGGTATGCTTACCCATAACGGATCAACCTCCCCAATTGAGTAATAGTTTGACCATACTGTTGCCTCTGTGGCCCCTCCAAGGCTTATAACCTCCGCCCCGGGGAAGGCTTCCCTTACCTTATCCGGCAGTGTTACCGGTATCCAGTCACCGCTCTGGAACACCAGTCTTAGAGTGTTGGTTTCAGTCTCGAGATTGGCGTTGTGGAAAAAGGGTACCAGTTGCTGCAGTGCTGCTGGAGCCGAATCCCAAAAGGTAATTGGCTCACTTCGAAGGATATTTACCAAACCCTCCGGATTTCTAAGTTCGCTTCTTGATGCCACACGTATAGAGCCTCCTGAAGCCAATATGCCGAAAATATCGTATACCGACAAGTCAAAACAAAGGGATGTAACAAACAGCATCCTGTCATCAGGTCCAACCTTGAATGTACGGTTTACCCATTCAATAAGGTTTATAACCGGCTTGTGCTGGACAGCTACGCCTTTTGGTACGCCGGTAGAGCCTGAAGTGTATATAACATATGCCAGTTCATCCGATTTTATCTCAAGGCACAGGTTATCCCCGGAATACCTGTGCATATGCCAGAGTGTCCAATCGTTTCTCTTGCTTGTGGATTGGCTTGCATACTCTTTATGCCCAACATGAGCTTTACGTATCAGTACATCATAACGGTAGCCCAGTTCGTTATCAAATTCATCTTTCCTGTAAAGCACAGTGACTTCTTCAATATCTGCTTTCTTCTCTTTTGTTTCATTAAAAAACTGTTCATCTATATAAAGCTCTCCATCCAGGTCGGTTTTTGTTTTGACATCCTCTTTATCTCCATTCTTACTCTTATAATCTTCTAAAGACCTTCTAAAGTCCTCTTTTCTCCGGGCATCCATAACATCTGCCACAAGAAGGGTTCCCCCTGGTTTTAATACTTTTAATGCATTTTCTATTACCTTTTCCAGGTATATGAATCCGGGAAAGAACTGGACTGTACTGGCAATAATTATAAGATCGAAGGAGTCTTCTACAATGGAATCCACATGGTGTGCAAACCCATTTACCAGCTTTATATTTTTATGGCTTGCGGATGCGGCATATTCTTCATTACGTTTTTGTGTAAGCTCTGAAGGATCAAGTCCTGTGTACTGTTTTACAAGGGGAGCAATTGAAAACATAATTGTCCCGGAGCCGCAGCCTATTTCCAGCACCTTCTTTTCTTCCCCCAGATAAGGTCTGGCAAGTGTGACTACATGGTTTTTGTATTGATCTACTTCCTCTTGGGAGAATGGCCTTCCTGTGTAGCTGCTGATAAAGCCTCCGGCTGTCACATCATCAACAGACTTTTCCGAGATGTGGTCCCAGAATGCCTTTATAGACTTTTGGTCCATTTGTTCCATAGGAAGCTCCTCATCATCTACATCCATGCAGATAACATCTGTGAGATGGGGCAGCTCCCACTGCATTTCACGTATTGTCTTAATCAGTGAATGCTGGGTAACAATACAGTGAATTTTAAGATCGGAGAGTATTTTTTGAATACGCATCTTTGGAAATGTTGGCTCAAAGGGTACATAAATTCCACCGGCTTTTAGTATCCCCATTACCGCCGTTATCATTTCAGAAGACCGCTCCATAAGTACTGCTGTAAAAACTCCCTGCTTTACCCCTCTATCCTTCAGCAGTCCTGCAAGACGGTTGGACTGCCGGTTTAGATCCCTGTATGTAATCTCTTTACTCCCGAATATTACTGCTGTGTTGTCAGGGGTCTTTTCAACCTGTTCTTCAAACAGCTTATGCATTGTCTTATCGCCGCTGTAGCTGGTTCGGGTATCATTAAAGTCGTATAAAATCATGGCCTTTTCATCTTCAGAAAGGATCTCTATGTCGGACAGCCTTATATTGGGATTGGAAGCAACGGAAGCTATAATATTCACGAGATGGCCTGCTGCCTGGTCCACAAACCACTCCTTATATAAATCCGCATTGTATTCCAAATCTATTTTTAGCGATTCTTCTTCCATATCAAAGTAGAATAGAGTATCAGGTTCCATGCCTTCGATACAGCTTTTGTCGTGTATATTCTGAAGCATCACAACAGTTTTAAACAAAGGCGAAGTATCACCCTGTTCAAAGTCTAACAGCTCGGCAATAGCCTCCATAGGCAGGTTTTTATTCTCATCCGCCTGACTTACAGCATTCTTCACTTCCATTAATAATTCCTTGAAGGTTTCATTGCTTTCTATCCTGACTCTTAAAGGAAGTATGTTTTGAGTCTTGATATCCTCGCCATTCTGCTTAAATTCCGGCATACCCACTGTTACGTCCTCAACACCCGCATATCTGTAAATGAGGTAATTTATGCAGGCTAATAGTATCGTGTATAGTGCATAGGGTGAGCCGCCGCTTATGGAAAGCAGCTTATTGGAAATCTCATCTTGAAGTGTAAAACTCTTAGATATTTTTTTGTTCTGTACATTTTTTATACGGGGAAAGCTTGGCGGCAATCCGCTTGTTACCATATCGCCTTGAAGCTTGCCAGTCCAGTATTCTTTTTCAGTCTCAAATTCACCTGCTGACATTATAATATTCTTTGAAAACCTATCTATTTTCATTTCCCTAACCTCCTTATAAATTAAACTGTATCTCCTTAACCAAAACCTTTTCACGTTTAACATACTTGCTTTCAAGTATAATATCTTTAATCCTTATGTCTGCATCCTTGACTATACTTTCCAGTACTTTTACATAATCCCGTGCAAGTCTTTCCGCTGTCTCTCTTCTGAACATGTCGGTACAGTACTCAAGGATGAATTCAATATTGCCGTTTCCTTCGGCACACCATAAGGTTAAATCAAATTTTGAAACCTTGTTTTCAAACTGGTAAGGTTTAAACCTTAGATCCCCGATTTCTATTTCTTCTATGTCCAGATTCTGCAAGGTAAAGGAAACATCAAACAAAGGATTTCTGCTCATATCTCTTCTTACGCCCAGCTTTTCCACCAGCTCTTCATACTGGTATTCCTGGTTTTCATAGGCCTTTAAGCAGTGTTCTCTGACCTCTTTCAGAAACTCCATAAAGGTTTTATCACCTATAGGGAAGCTTCTAATGGCAATCATGTTTACAAACATTCCCATGATGTTTTCAAGGTCTGCATGGGGTCTTCCGGCTATAGGGGAGCCCACTACCAGATCGTCCTGCCCGGAATATCTGGATAGAAGTACCTTATACGCAGATAACAGCACCATGTAAAGAGTAGTACCCGTTCCAAGGGCAAGTTTCTTTAATTCAGAGGCTAGTTCGCTCCCTGCAGTAAAGCTTATATTACTGCCGGCAAAACTCTTAATATTTGGTCTGGAGAAATCAGTAGGCATATTGAGTACCGGAATGTCTCCTTCAAACCTTTCCTTCCAGTATTCTTCCTGCTTTTTAATTTCTTCCGATCCTAACAGGCTGTTTTGCCATGCGGCAAAATCCTTATACTGCAGCCTTAATTGCTTAAGATGCTCTCCCTGGTACAGGCTTATAAATTCCTCCACCATGATTCTTCTTGATACTCCATCCGATATGATGTGGTGCATATCGTACATTATAATGTGCCTGTCCTCCTTTTGCTGCCCCCCATCCATTATCTTTACAAGTTCCACCCTAAAGAGCGGTGCCCTGGCCAGATCAAAGGGCCGGACAAATCCCTTAATTATCTCCTGTATCCTACCCTCATCAGCTTCAGTGTATCCTATCCTAAGGTCTGCATGCTCATGGACTACCTGAACAAGCTCTTCATCTACAAGCTTAAAGGATGTACGCAGCGCTTCATGCCTTCTTACCAGTTCTCTAAATGCCTCTTCAAAACGCTCCCTGCAAAGCTTTCCATACACCTCTATTATACCCGGCAGGTTATAGGCTACGCCCGTCCCTTCAAGCTTACTTAGGACAAACATCCTCCTCTGTGCTGATGATATGGCATAATGGCTGTCTTCTTTTACAGGACGTATGGATGAATATATACTAGTCCTGGAATCCTTAATGTATCCGGCAATGTTCTTTATTGTGGCTAGCGTAAATATTTCCTTTAAAGGTACCGTTACATTGAGTTCCTTATGAATTCTGTTAATAAGGAGGGTAGCTTTTAGTGAATGGCCTCCCAGTTCAAAGAAACTATCATTTATACCTATCCTTTCAGTTCTTAAAATTTCACTCCATATTTGAAAAAGCTTTATTTCTATATAATCTCCAGGCTCCTCATGATTTCTGTCTTTATTCCTTTGTGGCTCTGGAAGAGCCTTTGTATCTACTTTTCCATTCAATGTCAGCGGCATTTTCTCAATTCTTACAAAGTATGATGGTGTCATGTAATGCGGAATACGCTCTGACAAGTACTCCTTTAGTTCTTTCCCGGTAAGTTCCTCACTACAAACCATATAGGCGACAATATATTTATCCCTGTCCTGGTCTTCCTTCACCACTACCAAAGCCTCTTTTACCGGCCCATACCTTAGAAGCTGCGCCTCTATTTCTCCAAGATCAACCCTGTATCCTCTGATTTTGATCTGGTTATCGGTCCTTCCAAGGAATTTTATGCTTCCGTCGGGCATATATCTTCCCATATCTCCAGTCTTGTACATTAATTTGGAACTATGGGCTAAAGAATCGGCATTTTTAGTAATAAAAGGATTTGGAACAAACCTCTTTGCCGTTAGCTCAGGCCTTTTCAGATATCCCCTTGCCACACCTTCCCCGTTTATATATATCTCACCCGTTACCCCTACAGGTACAGGATTTAGATTTCTGTCAAGAATATACACTCCCGCGTTATCAATAGGCCTTCCTATAACCGGGTGCTTCTTGTAGGACTCAAATTGACCAAAATCAATAGTATGGGCTATTGCACCAATAGTTGTTTCAGTAGGCCCATAGTGGTTCATTACTATGGATTCAGGATAAGATATATTAAATATCTCCACGTCATTGAGGCTGATCTCCTCTCCTCCAAGTACAACCAACCTCAACCTTTTACAAACCTCCGGCATTGAAAAGGCGCGGGAGTTCACTATCATGTTAAAATGCGATGGAGTTGACTTTATATATGTTATTCCGTTTCTTTTCATGTATGGCAGGAGTATTTCCGGGTCGGAGTATGCCTGCTTGGGAATCAAATGCACCTCGCTCCCGCTTAATAAAGCGGAATATAGAGCTGTATATGCAAGGTCAAAGCATAAGGATGATACTATTACTGTTTTATCTTCACTTCTGATATCGAATTTGTTTTTAAACCAGTTTACATAGTTTACCAGGCTATGGTTTTCAATCATAACTCCCTTGGGCTTTCCGGTAGTACCTGATGTATAAATAAGGTATACAAGGTCTGCCTGACTGTTTATGTCTGGCAGGTCTGAAGTATCCCCATCGTATGATTCCTTACAATCAAGATTTATGACTTCACCTTTAAATGCAGCCTTGTGTACAAGCTCCCCATGACTTAAAAGTATAGGAGCTCCGCTGTCCTCCAGCATATATTCTATCCTGTCTTCTGGAAACTCCGGGTCTAAAGGCAAGTATGCTGCTCCGGCTTTCAAAACACCAAGAATGCCTATTATCATATGGTGAGACTGCTGGGTCAGAATGCCTATTATGTCATCCGGTTTTATGCCTTTGCTCTTGATGATCCTGGCAAGACTGTTTGCCTTATTGTTTAACTGCCTGAAAGTTAGTCTCACATCTCCGGATACCAGAGCGACACTGTCAGGCGTACTTGCTGCCTGCTGCTCAAATATTTGCTTAACCGTCCTCTGATCTTTAGAAGTTAGCGTGTTTTGATTAAAGCCGCACACAACCTGCTTTTTCTCCTCGTCCGGCATCAGGCTTATTTTAGAAAGAGTTAATTCAGGGCAATTTACAATAGAGCGAAGTATATTTGTATAGTGCTGTGCAAGCCTTTCTATTGTTTGCCTGTCAAAGAGCTTTGTTTTGTATTCTATGCCCATTCGTATTTCATCATCCCATTCCATGGCTTCCATCTTTAAGTCAAATTTTGATGTCCTGTAATCAATGTCAAGGGATGTAAACTTCAAATCGGGTATGCTTATTTCACTGCTTCCCAGGTTTTGCATAACAAACATGGTATCAAACAATGGATTCCTGCTTAAGTCTCTTGGTATTGCCAGGCTGTCTACCAACTGCTCGAACTGGTAATCCTGGTTCTCAAAAGCCGTTAGAGTGTTTTTCCTTAATTCAGAGAGAAATTCCATAAATGTTTTATTGTCTTCAGGATGGTTTCTTAGTGCAAGAGTATTTACAAAAAAGCCAATTATGTTTTCAAGGTCAGGGTGGTGTCTCCCGGCAATGGGCGAACCAACAACTATATCCTCCTGCCCGGTATACTTTGAGAGCAAGATATTATAAGCAGCCAGCATAACCATGTACAGTGTAGTCCCGGTCTTGGAGGCAAGAGAGTTCAGTCCGGCTGTGAGCTCCCGGTCAATCTTAAAGCTTAACCTGTCGCCTTCAAAGCTCTGCATTGAAGGCCTGGCATAATCGCAGGGCATGTCAAGCACAGGTATATCCCCGATGAACGTACTCTGCCAGTATTCCTCCTGCTTTTTCATAGCCTCCGTTTTAAACAGTTCATTCTGCCATACTGCGAAATCTTTGTACTGTATTCTTAATTCAGGAAGTGTCCTACCCTCATAAAGGTATGCAAATTCCTTAATCAGTACGTTCATTGACATACCGTCTGAAATGATATGATGCATATCCAGCATTAAGACATACCTATCCATAGCTGTTTTTACCAATCCAGCCCTCATGAGAGGAGCCGCACTCAAATCAAAGGGCCTGATAAAAGCTTTAATAATACCATCTATGCTGCCTTTCTCATAATCCCGAGACATCTTACCTTCATCCGTTATATCCAAATAATCTATTTCAAGGTCTGCCTTCCGGTGAACTCTCTGCATAACTTCTCCTTCAATTGTTTCGAAGGATGTCCTTAGAGATTCGTGCCTTTCTATAAGCTTTCTTAAGGTTTCTTCCATGTGTTCTTTGTCAAGTTTTCCCTCTATTACAACTGCAGCGGGCATATTGTATCCTGTACCTATACCCTCATACTGGTTTATGGTGTAAAGTCTCTTTTGTGAAGATGATGCAGGATAATAACCATCAGGACAGTTTTGGGGTATCTTAGCCGGCCTTATGGATGAGTAAATACTCTGCCCGGCACTTTTTATACGTTCTGCAAGCCCTCTGATAGTATGAGCCTCAAAAACCTCTTTTAATTGAATTTCCGTGTTGAATGACCTGTGTATATTTGTTACCAGTGCTGTAGCCTTTAAGGAATGTCCTCCAAGCTCAAAGAAATCGTCATCAATGCCTATTTTCTCTACACCCAGTATGTCCTTCCATATTCTTACCAGCTCCTCTTCTATTTCATTTTTTGGCTCTACATACGCAGCTCCAACGTTTTTTCTTCCCTCCGGGTCGGGTAGTGCTTTTATGTCTACCTTACTGTTTGATGTCAGGGGCATACTGTCAAGCTGCACAAAATACAAGGGTATCATGTAATCAGGCAGCCTTCTGGCAAGAAAATCCTTAAGCTCAATAGTTGTAAGCTCCTCATGGGCAGTAAAATACGCACAAAGATACTTATCTTCATCCCCTCTTGCGATAACTGCTGCCTCTTTAACCGCCCCGTGCTGCAGCAGTTGATACTCTATTTCTCCTGCCTCTATTCGAAATCCCCTTATTTTAACCTGCTGGTCTTTCCTTCCCAAAAATTCAATATTTCCGTCGGGCAGCCACCTGGCAAGGTCTCCTGATTTGTACATCCTTTCACCCGGCACAAAAGGGCTTTGGATAAACTTTTCCGCCGTGAGCTCCGGCCTCTTAAGGTATCCCCTTGCTACCGGTACTCCGGCAATGCACAGTTCCCCCTCCACCCCCACTGGCTGAAGATTGTTGTTTTTATCAACTATATATACCCTTATGTTATTTGCCGGCTTTCCGATAGGAACAGTGTTGGATATCCTGTATTCACGGTCATGCTTCCACAGAGTAGCACATACCGTTGATTCAGTTGGTCCATATCCATTCCTGTATTCCACCCTGTCCTTCCACTTCTCAAGAAGCTCTATACTTGCAGCAGAGCCTGCTGTAATAAGCTTTCTTAATGATGTTATCCTGTCAGGGTCCAGATTAACGAGATAGGTAGGCGGGAGAGTTGCAAAGGTTATTTTGTTTTTATCCAGGAACTCTTCAAATTTACCATAGCTTCCAATTACCTCACCCGGCATAATATAAAGGGAGGCTCCGGTTAAGAGGCCGGTAAATATATCCCACACCGAGGCATCAAAGGATATGCTCGCAAAATGGATTACCTTATCCTGTTCATTTAGCCCCAGTACATTATCAAAGAGTGCTTTAAGATTTGCCACACCTTTATGCTCTACCATTACCCCTTTAGGCATACCTGTAGTACCTGATGTATATATTATGTAAGCAAGATTTTGAGGGTTGGCCATAGATACGGGGCAAGTATCCTCAAAGCTGTCCAGTACCTTAAGGTCATACTGGTACCTGTTCTTCCTACGCTGTGCACTTATGCCCTCACAGCTTTTATCTATCTGCATGACAGCATCATAACGGTACCTTGTAAGCTCGTTTTCTATAGTGTGGATTTTGGATGAAAAATCTACTTTTCTAATTTCTTTCATTTCAACCGGAATATCTTCAAAGAATCCTCTTGAGACAAAAAGTTCTTCACTAAGGTCCGTTTTAGTTTCGTATACCGGGTTTTGCCTCTTAAATTCTTGCAGCGATTGGAGCAGTTCATACTTTTTATCCTGATCCATTATATCGCCGATAAACAATATACCTTTTTCCCCCATAAGATCTACAGACTTTTTAATGACCTGCCTTAAATAATTGTGTCCGCTGAAAGCCTGAATAACACTGTTTATTATTACAATGTCAAAGTCTTTCTCACAAATTCTATCTATTTCGTGTGCAGCAAGGCATTCCAGATTAATATTCCTGATATTCTCCCTTTGGGCCCTTTCTCTATCCTTCTCGATGATAACGCCCGACAGGTCGGTACCATAGTACATACCCACATGAGGAGCAATTCTGAACATACTTATACCCGAAGCACAACCAATTTCCAGTACTCTTGCCTTTGGATTAAGGTAAGGCTCCAGCTTCTTAAAAACATTATCTGCATATTCGTCCATCTCTTCTTTTGACAAAGCCTCCCCTGTATAACTGCTGGCCCAGCCCCCTCCGGTTATTTCATCCACTGCATTTTCGCCGATAAATTCCCACAGCTTTTTATCCATGAGTCCGCTTTCTTCTGCCTCATGCTCAGAGTATATATCCCTTGTATCCATGCAAATAAAGGTCTCCAGGTTGCTGCACTCCCATTGAAGCTTATTTAACATCTTTATATTCTTTTTGGTTGATATCATCAGCCGAATTTCAGAATCGTTAATTATTGTCTTGATACGTTCCTCCGGAAGTCCTGTGGATATCGGAACATATGCCGCTCCTGCTTTTAATATGCCCAGGATAGCTACGATCTGCTCTATACTGTTTTCAATAAACATACCCACAAGAGTGTCAGGCTTGATATTTTGCGCTGTAATCAAGTAATTTGCCAGCTTGTTTGCCTGTTTATCCAGTTCTATGTAAGTCAGCTGACGGTCTCTAAATACAACAGCAGTATTATTGGGGGTCTTGGCTACCTGCTCCTCAAACAGCTGATATATTGTTTTATCGTGAGGATAATCCGCCTTTGTGTTGTTAAAGTCAAAGAGTATTTTGTCCTTCTCTTCTTCTGTAATCATGGTAAAATCTTTCAGCTTCTTATTTATATCACCTATCGCCTGCGTAAGTATATAAGCGTATCGCTCCCCTAAAACCCTTATGGAATCCTCTTTAAAGAGACATGTATTGTATACTGCTCCAAGACTAATCTTATTGCCTTCCTTGGTGATTATGAAACTAAAATAGTTCATGGAGGAACTTGCAATATCTTCATAAGACCCTCTGTTATGAATGCCATCCATCATCATAGAGGCTTTAAATATAGGGAGGTTTCCGTTCTTATCCTCAATTTGTTCCACCAGCTTTTCAACAGGATAGTGCTGGTTCTTGAACCCCTCTGAAACCGTTTGCTTTACACTCATTAAAAGCTCTTTAAAGGACATCTCGTCATGCAGAAAGTCCCTTAAAGCTACATACCTGTTAAGCTTTTGTATATCATCATCCTTATAAACCGGGGCACCTACTATTACGTCCTCCTGTCCGGTGTACTTGTAGAGTAATACCTTCATTCCGGTCATCATTATTATGTACAAAAGCAAATCCTGATTCTTGCTTAAGGCTGTCAGCTTTCCCGACAGTTCTTCATCAAGGACCATTTCATAGTTCCCTTTTATATATCTATTGGTTTTAGCGTAATCAACCGGGAACTTTAACTCGCTGATTTCCCCTCCAAGTTTATCCTCCCAGTATTTCCTGGCATCCTCAAACTCCCTGTACAACGTTAAAATATTCGCATTCATATCCATTTTCCCCCTTGAACCTTAGCTCTTGCATTCGGGTATAATTCCCGGATGCGGATTTATATCTCACCGAAATCCTCATCTATAAGCTTACTGAAGATATCCCCTACACTCTGAATTTTAGAGGCAATCTTGTTTTTTTCTTCCTTTTCCAGAAGCTCTATATCCTTAATCCTGATTTCCCTGTCAGCTGTCACCGTATTAATTATCTTTATAAAATCCTTTGACAGACGCTCTATGGTCTCAGGTCTAAATAGCCTTGTGCAGTACTCAAAAACAAATGTTACAATTTCACCTTCTTCAGTAGCAAGAAGTGTAAAATCTGATTTTGATATTTTTGATTCATCCCTGTAGGGTATGAACCTCAAACCTTTGACATTCATCTCAGTCATTTTCATGTTCTGAAGTACAAAAGCCACATCAAACATTGGACTCCGTCCGGGTTTTATCTCAACATTCAGTTTTTCCACAAGCATTTCAAACTGGTAGTCCTGATTTTCATAAGCCTTTAATGAATTCTCCCTCACCGTCTCCAAAAATTCCATAAAGGATTTATCTTCATCAATGCGGTTTCTCATAGGTAAGGCGTTCACAAACATTCCTATAATGTTTTCAAGGTCTGCATGGGGTCTGCCCGCTATTGGAGAACCCACAACTATATCCTTCTGGTTTGTATACTTGGAAAGAAGTATATTGTAGGCTGCCAGCAGCACCATATAAAGAGTGGTTCCCGACTCCCTGGCCAACCTGTTTGCCTGACCCGTGAGCTCCTTATCCATTGTAAAGTTCATTCTATCCCCTTCAAAGCTTTTAGCTGACGGCCTTGGGTAATCGCAAGGCATTTCCAGCAGAGGAATTTCTCCTTGAAACCTGTTTAGCCAGTATTTTTCCTGCTTTTTTACGGCTTCGGAATGAAGCAGCCTGTTCTGCCATTCGGAGAAATCCTTGTATTGCACCCGTAGTTCGGGTAATTTCCTTCCGCCGTATAAATCAATTATCTCCCTTACAAGAATAGCCATGGAGGTGCCATCGGATATGATGTGATGCATGTCAAACATCAGTACATGTCTCTCCTCATCTATCTCTACAAGCTCTACCCTAAGAAGAGGAACCATGCCCAGATCAAAAGGCCTTACAAAAGCTTTCATCTGGCTTCTTACTGTTTCCTCTTCCGTCCCTGTTAAGTTTTCAAGCCTGGAAAGTATCACATTGAAATTAACATCCTTATGAACTACCTGAACAATTTCCCCGTTTACAGTCTTAAAGGATGTCCTTAAAGTCTCGTGCCTTTTTACAAGTGTTTCGAAAGCTTGTATAAAGCACTGCTTATCCAGTTTACCTTCAATCATCATAACTCCGGGCATGTTATAGCAAGTCTCTATTCCTTTTAGCTGCCCCAGTACAAAAAGCCTTTTTTGAGCCGAGGATGCGGGATAGTATTCCTTTTCCTCCACAGGTTCTATATGTTCATAGGTGTTTTGTTCAGGAGCCTGTTTTCCGAATTCTTTGTCAATATAATCAGCTAAATCGTCAACAGTCGTATATTCCATAATGTCAGCAGGATTCACAACCGACCCGATTTGCTTGCTTATCCTATTTGCTATGCTTGCTGCAATTATAGAATCTCCGCCAAGGTCATAGAAATCTTCATAGATATCTATTTCTTCAAATCCCAAGGCTTCACTCCAGACCTGTGCCACAAAAGTTTGGGTATTTGTATAGCTTCCATTTTCCTTTCCTTTTAGCTTGACACTCAAAAATACAGGTGTGTTTTCCTTGCTGCCAGCGGTTTTAGGGTCTTTAGCTTCAACCGGTTTCACCGGTTTTATGGCTCCCTCCAAAGCATCAGGCACTTCAAGCCAGCACCTCCTTCTTTCAAAAGGGTATACCGGAATACCTGCCTTTTTTCTTCTTTCCCTCCTGTACAGCTCTTCCCACTCTATATCAGCTCCGCTTACATAAAACATCAATATATCTGCCAGTAAAGCTTTATTTTTCTTACCTTCTCCTATAAACTGTCTAAGCTTCATATTGGCGGTCTTACTTATATCACTGCTTTCTTCCCCAGGCTCTAAGTCCTTTACTGCTTTGTGTTCCCCATAAAACAGCCATTCATTACTGCTTTTTGTTATATCAAGGCTGGATAATTTAACGATTTTGTCCTTGAAGTCTTCCTTATCCTTAAGCATTATAGCAAGCCTGTGTTCATAGTGTCCTCTACCTGTATTGGACGTATAGCAAATGTCTTCCAAAAGCTGTTTATCCTCATTTTTAATCATTTGCCGGTATCTGTCTATCAGTTCTTTCAAACACTCAATGCTTTTAGCAGAGAGTGTCAAAACCTTTATACCTTCATCCCGTATGTCTTCGTTTTCCGACTCCACCGGCGGTTCTTCCAGTATGACATGACAGTTTGTACCGCTAAGGCCGAAGGCACTGACCCCGCATCTTCTTGGAAATTCTTCCGTTTTCCATGCTGTCAGTTCTTTATTTATATATAGAGGTGACTGCTCTAAGTCTATTTTACTGTTAGGCTTCTTAAAATGAAGAATAGGAGGTATTTCTTTCTTTCCAAGTGCCAATACAGCCCTTACCATACTTGCCATGCCTGCAGCATTATCAAGGTGGCCTATATTGGTCTTTAGGGCTCCTATGGCACAGAACTTCGTTTTATTGGTATATCTTCGAAATGCCCTTTGTATTCCCTCTATCTCAATTGGGTCCCCAAGCTTTGTACCTGTGCCGTGGGTTTCTACGTACGAGATTGTACATGGGTCAATACCCGCATCTCTCCACGCTTTAAGTATTACCCTCTTCTGGGCTGCGGCATTGGGTGCAGTAAGCCCTATGGATCTTCCATCCTGGTTTACTGCACTTCCCTTTATAACCGCATAAATCCTGTCCCCATCTCTTACTGCCCTACTTAAGGGCTTGAGCAGAACAGCCAACACACCTTCCCCCATGCCAGTACCATCTGAGCTGTCATCAAAGGCTCTGGTCCTGCCATCCTCCGATTCTATACCGAACCTCTCGCCTGTTTGAAGGGGCAGGAGATTCAGCTTAACGCTTCCTGCCAGAGCCATCTCGCAGTCACCATTTCTTAGCCCCATACATGCCATGTGTACGGCTACAAGTGATGAAGAACATGCGGTATCCACCATTATACTCGGCCCTCTTAAATCCAGCATATAGGATATACGCCCGGCTATTACCGCTGCAATATTTCCCGGGATGGAAGCAACAGCCGATGAAGGTTCTACCTCCGATACAAATTTCTTATATTCAAGGCCCGAAACATAACCCACATAGACTCCGGTTTCACTGCCTTCCAGTCCTCTGCTGCCATACCCCGAGTCCTCAATAGCCTCCCAGGCTGTTTCAAGGAACAGTCTCTGGTTTGGGTCAATCAGGCTGGCCTCCTTGGGAGATATGTTAAAGAATTTGCAGTCAAATTTGTCTATCTCATCAAGGTAAGCTCCTGTTCTGTATTTTATATCCTTTAGCCCTGCGTTTACATAGTTTAGATACTTATCAGCGTCCATTCTCCTGTAATCGGGATACTCTGTGACACAGTCAACACCATTTCTCATATTATCCCAGAACTCTTCTATGCTGGAGGCTTTGGGAAGCTTGACTGCCATACCTATCACCGCTATGTCTTTTGATGATATTTCTTCAATATCACCAAAACTTTGACTGCTAATTTTATCAAATTCAATCATATTTATATCCAGCATTTAAACCACCTTTTAGTTTAGAGATACTATTGTGCCAATTTGACAATATAGCTTTGCTTCAATTAAAACTACAGTGCACCAACGGTATTCACAGTGTTCCCCTGCTTCATAACGGAGTTTTTCCACACGAAATACGCAAATATAAACATACCCGCTGCTCCAACTAACGATAGAAGTATTAGCCCAATGTCTCCGGTGCCGGCAAGGGCCTGCTTGATGCCTGTCCTCCTTAATATAAAGAGGCTTAGTATGCATGCATCCTGGACCAGTATGGAACCCCAGAGGGATTTGGTCCATATATACGGAAGCACATATATAACAGAACCTATAGCTGCATAGGCTCCTAAAACAGGATTGAATTGCAGTATTCCGTAAATTACAGCCTGAACTAAAACAGCGGCAATGATTGGGATGTTTGACCTTAACTCGTTAAAAATAATTCCCCGGAATATGATTTCCTCGAACATAGGTAAAATCATGAGCATACTTATAAGCAGCAGCAAGCTTCCGCTTGATTCGAAAAAGCCTTTCATATACCCCTCAAACTGGGGAAATGTGCTGTTTATGATACCTATACCGGTAAAGCATGTAGTAAATATGCTCATTGAAAAACCCATCATGGCTATTGCCAGAACATTTTTTGCACTTATTTTTGAGAAACTACATACTTTAAACAAATTTTTGTTTCTAATCCTGAAAATAAAATAGTATATTGAAACCGAGATGATCGAAATTATAAAAGCAAATAGTGTCCTGTTGCTCCATAGGAAATCATTAAGCGCCTTGTTTTTGGAGCAAACATTAAAAACTACCCATTGTACTCCCCTTAGCGCTGCAAACAATATTATCAAATAAGCAGCAATATAGCCTGCCATTTTAAGATATCTCTTCATTTATCCATACCCCCTCTATTTTTATACCGGCCTTATGCCGAAACAGCACTTTTTTCAAATGCCTCTTGAGCCTTGCTTTTTTTCATAAGATATATCATCCCTGACACCACCATTACTAGGCTTATTGTGATTAAAGGATTAACTGTACTTTGATTCAGCACCGAATCCCCTGTCCTCATCAGAATATACATACTACCCTGGCATGCTGCCTGTGCAATTATTGATGCCCATAGAGATTTGACCCACATATACAAAAGTACAAATAACAGAGCCCCCAAAAACCCATACACAGCCAAAGGCAAACTGAAGCTAAAGAACAATAGACCATACATAAGACCCTGCAGTATTATAGCTAAAGCAGCCGGCAGTTTGTCCCTGAACTCATTGAAAATCAGACCTCTAAACAATATTTCCTTAAACACTGATCCTACCAGCAGGAAGCATGTAAAAACCACGATGTTTCCCCCATCTACAAACATGAATTTCATTATGCCGACCAGGTCCGAGTATCTCTCTGTAATAAAGGGAAGCTTAAATACCGATGAAGTGAAAAGACCTGCTGCTATTCCAACAATGGAAATAACTACGATATTCTCCATGCTTATTCTTCGGGTCAGCTTCACATGTTCAAGAAGGCTCTTACCCTTGAACTTTTTAAATATAAAATAAAAAATTGTAAACTGTATCAAATCGCTTATAATAGTGACCACAAGAGAATTCTTGTAAAGCCATGGTCCTATGACAGGTCTATTTAGTATAAATGCTTTGCCGAAGGCAACAAGAGACTTGATGACCAAAAAATACGTCAATACGTAAAGCACCAAATTACCTATCATTATCAAATATTTTTTCATGTCCTATAACCCCCCGTAATAAATTTGTTAATTATTTATAATGAATTGGATAACCTTCATATACATGTTAACCAGTTCCTTAACCTTATCATTTTTAAGCCTTGAAGCATTGTACTCACATATAAAGCAGATCTGATTATATTCTTCGCTTACCTCAAAGGTAATATCATAAATACCCGTCAAGTTCCGCGGTCTTAAAAGAAGGCCTTTTTGACAGAAGAAAGGCAGTATTGAGAGATTACTTTTACCTGCCGCCGTCTCTTCACTTATATCCCCCAGGCTGTATCCAGGCTCGCTGCCTATAATTCTCTTTTTATTTATAAGTCTGCCTAGCTCACCAAAATCACGGATATCCTTTAAATCTACGCTCACTGGAAGCACCATGCCGCTATCGTCAAGCAGTGTCTGTACAGTTATGCTGTGTTTTTTTGCAGCCTGACCAAGCAAATATATGTAGGCTGATAGCATGATATCTATTTTTTCAACCTTTTCTCTTTTTGCCATCTCTTCCAGGCTTTTTAATATATTATCCCTCACATGGAATTTAAAGTAAGAACCATAGGCTCCATTACCTTCTCCGGTAAAATACTCACCAGGAAGCTCCAGAAATGTAAAACCGATATCCCTGCCTTGTGTCTTTTCTCCATCTTCTATGAATTCTGCCAGCTTTGAAATTGTGGGATTGGAGAAAATATCGGTAACCTTGACCCTTCCCGGGTACAAAGCTTCCACCCTTGAATGCATTCGTATCAATAGCAGCGAAGTACCGCCCAGATCGAAGAAATTATCTTTTACACCGACACTTTCTAGTCCCAATACTTCCTGCCAAATCTTAGCCAGCTTCCTTTCTATTATCCCTGTGGGTTCAACATACTCCGTGCCTGTATTTATACTTCCTATAGGCTCCGGAAGTGCTTTTCTGTCAGCTTTTCCGTTTGGTGAAA
>JBMOLK010000175.1:0-11125 GCA_049325575.1 Bacillota bacterium
ACTGCATCACTTATTTGACCTTCTATCTGTCCCTTGGTTACTTTGATGCAACTCACTATACACCCCCACCCTCATATATATAATACACGCCTTTTACAATAATGTAAATATGCTTTTGAATATTTTAATAAACGAACTTGCAATTTGGTTTGAAAATTCAACATTAGATACTAACATTTGTTACGTTATGAATAACAGTAGGTAAGAAGTTGCAAAACAAACTTGTGTTCGACATTAATAGATTTGAGCATCAAAAGAAAACCCTTTCAACATGCACTGCAGCTGCTTCACATTATTTTTGGCAGAAAACAGAATATATTCTTTAGAAGGGGGATTAACCTAACCCGAATTTTTTAAGCTTACGGTAAAGGGTTGCACGTCCAATACCCATTGCTTTAGCAATCTGATCTTTACTGTCGTACTCCGACAGCATTTTTTCAATCAGTTCTTTCTCTATCTCGTTCAAAGTCTTTAAGTTTTTCCCTTCTCCACGGGCAAAGTCAAAAGAATTGACATCCTCAAAGGTTACAGAGCTGCCTTTTACATTGCTGACAATAAGTTCTACTACTTTTTCAATTTCACGGACATTATTAGGCCAGCTATACTTATACATCATATCCAGAACATCCTGCTCGAACTTTAGTGACAGCTTTAAATACTTTTTCTTCAGTTTATTTATGGCATTGTCAATAATGATTACTATATCATCCTTACGCTCCGAAAGCGGCGGTATTGTTACAGTATTTTTTGAAATCCGGTAAAACAGCTCTTCATCGAACATCCCCTGTTTTACAAGAGGCAGCAAATCACAACAGGTATCAAAAATCATTCTGACATCAATACTAAAGCCCTTATATGAACCCTGCTTTAACTCTTTGGTTTTAATCAACTCAACTAACCGTTTTTGGAGATACAGAGGCATCTCAGAAATGTTTTTGAAAAAAATGGTTCCTTTATGAGCCATCCTAAGTTTTCCTATAACAGGCTTTTTGCTCCCGTCATTTTCACTGCCGAAAATTTCGTTTTCCAAAAGGTCATACGGGGTATTATAACAATCAACAAAAACAAAATACTGCTTTGCCCTGTCTGAAAAGTTATGTATAGCCCTTGCCAGTACCGACTTCCCAAGACCCGGTTCACTGCAGATCAGGATAATCTCATTAGTCACGGCAAGCTGCTTTGCCCGGTTGATTTGGGCATTAAGCACCGGATCTTTACCCAGAATATTGCTAAATGTTATATTCACTTTATTGTCTAAAATTTCATTTAATACGTTATATACCTTGCCCAGGCTTTTAAAAGTCAGAAGTGCACCATAGTCTGTACCGTTTATCATTATATTATGACAGGATAAAAATCCGTAAAAGCTGTAGTTTTTCTGCTCATAGTAAAATACTTTATATGGAAAATTCTGTCTGAATATCATAGTCTCGTGAATAAGCGGATGGTCAAGCACCTTTTCAATATTCTCACCAATGATATCTCTATCCATTTTAAACAAGTCTTCAAACTGGCGATTGCAGTGCGCCACCTCACCGGTGCAGGTAACAAACACCAGCCCGTCCTCAATCATGTCTATTATGACTTCACGTTCTTTTTTTATAACATTAAGCTTGTTATAATCATCTATATTTTTAAGTTTGGAGCTTAACAAATCCGCCATACCCTCAAGAAATTCAATAGAACTTTCCAGGTTCTCAAAAACAGGACTGGTCTTATGGAGCGGCACTAACAGAGCAATTGCGCCTATCACCTTACCCTCAAAAAAGATGGGTACACTGACAAGACCGGATATTGCACACTCCTGTAAATCCGGACAATTTTTGCAGTGCTCGTAAGTGGTTTTATCCTTTACAGCTACCACTTTACCGGTATGTAAAACCTCCCCGATCATGGAATACCTGGTGATGGGTGTAGGATCATTTACATAACGGAACGTGTTGGCAATCCTGTTATAATTATTATCGATAATCATAACATCAATATCGAGAATCTTGGATATAGTCTTTGCAAACTTGGAGGCTGTCCCTCTGATCTCAGCAAGATACATAAAATACCACCTAAAGAACAATTATGGCTTAAAAACTTCGCTTCAAGAAGCTCAAATAATAAGAATAATAGGGTATTATCTACCCTATTATTCTACAATTTACTTCAATAAATAGTCAACCAAAACTTCTATTTGATAACACATGGTAACAGCACCCGGGTCAAGGTGTCCTACACCCTTGTTTGCCTGGTAGCAGGCACGCCCCCTTACTGCCTCCATATCCCTTGTACTGTTCATCCCATCAACTGCACCCTGTTTCAATTCCTCCAGGGCTGCCCTTGTGTCAAATCCTTTTTCAATGGCAGCTTTAAAGCGGCATACTGCCGGATGCAGTGTATCAATCATGGTCTTGAAACCTGGCTGCGCATTGCCCCGTTCCATAATGGCATTAAGCTCTGACTCCAGTACATCGCATAAAGTGCCAATATCCAGCTCTGTTTTGTCCCCAATGGTTTTAGCAGCCTTAATATAGGCACTACCGTACAAGACACCGGATGAGCCCCCTACTGTTGACATAATCAGCATACCGACTTTTTGGAACATTTCATTAAGCCTCATGGAGGCAAGCTGCTCCCTGTTTTCCAGCAGCTTTTGAAAGCCCATATTGATATTGGCCCAGTGATCTCCGTCACCTGTTATGGAGTCAAGTTCTGTTACATAATCCTTGCTGGACTCAATTTTCTTAGCTACCAGTTCAATGTATTCAATATACTCCTTCGGAGTTATCCTTATTTCCATAGTATCACCTAAACTTTCAATGCCGGTGTGTCACAAGGAGCATCCAGCAGTTCTTTAAGCTCATCATCAAGTTTTAGTAATGTAATAGAGCAGCCCGCCATCTCCAGGGATGTCATAAAATTTCCTACAAAGGTCCTGTGAATTTTAATGGTATTCTTTGAAAGTATCTTTTCTACTTCATTGTTTAAGATATATAATTCCATCAAAGGAGTAGCACCCAGACCGTTTATCATCAACGCAGCTTCGCTGCCTTGATAGTCATAGTCTGCAAGTATCTTCCCGCACAAAATCTCTGCCAGTTCTGCCGCAGTCTTGATAGTGGTTCTCTCAACTCCCGGTTCACCGTGGATTCCCATACCTATTTCAATCTCATTTTCACCAAGTATAAAGCCGGGTTTACCAACTCCGGGCAAAATGCAGGGTGACATAGCCATACCCATGCTGCGGATATTTGCGATGGTCTTCTCTGCAATTCTTTTTACTTCATCAAGACTGCCGCCTGCAGCCGCTTTCGCCCCGGCCAGCTTATGAACAAAAACAGTACCCGCTATACCCCTGCGGCCTGTCGAATAGGTACTATCCTTTACAGCAACATCATCTTTTACTACAACCGATTCAACTCTTATTCCTTCCATCTCTGCCAGATCTTTTGCCATGCCGAAATTCATAATATCGCCGGAATAGTTTTTGATTATAAGTAAAACACCATCCCCGGTATCAGCTTCTTGAATGCCCTTTAGAATGCGGTCGGGTGACGGGGAAGCAAACACATTACCTGCCACTGCCGCATCAAGCATACCTTTTCCTACATATCCTGCATGTGCAGGCTCATGGCCGCTGCCGCCGCCTGAAACAAGCCCTACCTTCTTTTCCTTATGTTTTTTGGAGATAACCTCTAAATCCTTAAAATACTCCAGCTGTGGATTAGCCTTTACCAACCCCTGGAGCATTTCGGTTACAACCTCATTAGGATTATTTATAATTTTTTTCATTGTTTATCACCCACAAATTATTTTTTAGTAATAACCATTTCACAGCAGCTCTCACAGCGGGAAAGAAGCTGTTTAAACTCAAGCTTCAAGTGTGGGAAAACACTTACCATGCCAAAGTCCCCAAAGCAAGCCAGATCACAGAGATGAGCGATCTCTTCTTTTGAACATCCAAGCTTTTTCCAAGCCTCAACAAGAGCACAGTAATGGAATTTGATAACACTCTCATTCTCATCCAGTTTAACCGGCTCCATGGCAAAAGCTTCCCGGGGATGTCCTGTAAGAATACCGTTTGCGAAGTCTTTCGCAGTTTTGCAATCTCCCAATGCCTTACCCTTTGCGATACCAAATTCGGTAATAGCCTTTTCAGCTATTTTGTCAAATCCTTCAGGGGTATGCTTTGAAAGAAGATAAAACCATTTTGCACGGTCTTCAATAGCGCTTCTGAAAGCATTGGTGAGTTCTTCCTGTGTGTACTTTTTTTCACTCATAAATAAAACCTCCATTTGTTTTTAAATGCTGCCTAGATATGCTTTCCTGACCATTTCGTTATTGCTTAATGCTTTTGCATCATCTGTCATTGAAACCCTTCCTGTTTCCAAAACATAGCCCCGGTGGGCAATGGACAGTGCCATGTTTGCGTTTTGCTCCACCAGCAGGACAGTAGTCCCCTGTTTGTTAATGGATACAATAAGATCAAAAATCATTAAAACCAGATTGGGTGCAAGACCTAAAGAAGGCTCATCCAGTAGCAGAAGCTGTGGCTGGGACATTAATGCCCTCCCTATTGCCAGCATTTGCTGCTCACCTCCGGACAAAGTCCCTGCTGTCTGTTTCTTTCTTTCAAAAAGCCTGGGAAACAGTTCATATACTCTGTCATAAGACTCCTTTACGGCTTTTTTGTCCTTTCGTGTAAAAGCTCCCAACTGTAGATTCTCTTCCACCGTCAAAGCCGGGAAGACCTCTCTACCTTCCGGGGAAAGACTAATTCCCATTTTGACAATCTCTGATGGTGCCGCATTTTTTATATCCTTTTCCTTAAACCAGACCTCTCCTGAAGCTGCTTTGAGCAGTCCTGTGATAGTGCCCAGCGTAGTACTCTTGCCAGCCCCGTTACTTCCTATAAGGGTCACTATCTCACCTTTTTTAACCTCCAGGCTGACACCTTTTAAAGCATGAATATTTCCGTAATACGTATTCAGTTTCTTAACTACAAGCACTTCTATTCACTCCTCCCAAGATATGCCTCTATAACACGTTTGTCGTTGGCAATTTCCGCCGGCAGACCTTCAGCGATTTTTTTGCCGTAGTCAATTACATAAATCCTGTCGGAAATATTCATAACCACATTCATATCGTGCTCAATGAGTATTATTGTGTAACCCCTGTCTCTAAGACTCTTTATAAAGCGCAGCAAGTCTTCCGACTCCTGCGGGTTCATCCCTGCAGCCGGCTCGTCTAAAAGAAGTATATTTGCTTTAGTTGCAATAGCCCGGGCTATTTCAAGCCTTCTCTGGTCTCCGTAAGGCAGGTTTACGGCATAGTTGTGCGTTTTATCCTTAAGACCTATTGAGTCGAGTATTTCAATAGCTATCCGGTGCTTTTCCCGTTCTTCACTACGGAACTGCCTGGTTCTAAAGAGCAGATCTAAAAAATTGTAGTGTGTATTTATATGCATTCCTACTAGAACATTCTCAATAACCCTCATATCAGCAAACAGTCTGATATTTTGGAATGTTCTGGCCAGACCTGCCTTGACAATATCCTGCGGATGCAGGTTGTGTATCGGTTTGCCTTCAAGGATAATCTCTCCTTCAGTCAAGGTGTAGACACCCGTAAGCATGTTAAACAGTGTAGTTTTACCGGCACCGTTTGGTCCGATAATACTGATGATTTCACCTTTATTAACCTCGAAGGAAACCTTGTCAACTGCTATAAGTCCTCCAAAATGCTTTGATACGCTTCTGACTTCAAGGAATGCCATATCACATACCTTCCTTTGCTGTATTAATCCTTCTTTCTGATTCTACCAGAGCACCCTGTCCGGCACCATCCTCCACAACCCCTTTAGGAAGTCTGTAGTCAGTCTTCTTCTGTCCTCCAAGTATACCTTGGGGGCGGAATCTCATCATGATAACCAGAACAGCACCATATACAACAAACCTGTATTCCTGCAGGAATCTTAAAACTTCCGGGAATGAAACCAGTACTGCCGAGCCCAGAAACATACCCTCAATAGTTCCCATACCGCCTAAAATAACTATACTTAAAATCATAATTGAAGTATCAAAAGTAAAGGTGTTTGGATCAATAAACCTTATCATATGGGCATAAAATGCACCCGCAAGACCTGAAAAAAATGCGGACAGCACAAAAGCAGCAACCTTATAAACTGTTGTTTTTATACCCATCATTGTTGCGGCCAGCTCGTCTTCCCTTATAGCCATCAAAGCCCTCCCCATCTTCGAGCGGACAATGGAAGCAATAGCACAAGTAGTCAATACCAAAAACACCAACATAAGGTAGTAAAGCCCGCTATTTGATATAGTCAGGTCAATCCCAAAAAATGATGGCTTTGGAATTCTGGAAACCCCCAAAGGTCCATTTGTTACAGCTTCCCAGTTTAAAAGAACCATTCTTACCACTTCGCAAAACCCCAAGGTAGTAATGGCCAGGTACGTGCCCGAAAGGCGAAGCGTGGGAAGGCCTAATAAGAGCCCGCAAACTGCCGCGGCAACAGCCGCAATAGGAGCGGTAATGAAGAAATTGAGGCCCAATTTAGCACCCAACAATGCAGAAACATAGGCTCCTATTGCGTAGAACGCCGCATGCCCCAATGAAACTTGTCCGGCATAACCCGTAACAAGTCCCAGTGATAACGATAGAATGCTGTACACCCCTATCATTATGATGATTCGCAGAATGTACTGCGATGTCCCGATATGGGGCAAAGACAATATCAAAACAGCCAAAAGGGGGTAGACTATTTTTCTATTTTTATCTATAAACAACTTGATCCTGTTTATTAAATTTGAAATCTTTTCATTGATAAAGCTTATTATATTCATGGCCTTATACCTTTGTTATACCTTTCTTGCCGAAGAGACCGGCCGGTTTAACAAGCAGCACTATAATCAGAATTAAAAACGCTATAGCATCCCTGTAGCTTCCTCCAAGGTATGTGGCTGCAAAGCTCTCCGAGACACCTACTACCAGCCCTCCGAAGATAGAACCGTACAGCACCCCTATCCCCCCCAGAACCGCTGCTGAAAAGGCTTTAAGACCTGCAAGAAAACCCATGTTCGGATACACCACCTGGTAATATCCGCTGATCAACGTTCCTGCAATAGCCGCAGATGCGCCTCCTAAAAAGAATGTGAAGGTAATAACCCTGTTTACATCTATTCCCATTAAAAATGCAGCCTTTTGGTTTTGTTCAACAGCCCTCATGGCAAGGCCTACCTTTGTACGTCTAATAATATAGGTGAGTAATAACAGCAGTATCAAGGATACACCGAAAATAAACAATTGGGTGGCGCTAAAGGATATTTTGCCTATATTAACGGTTCCGTAATTAAACAGCTTGGGGAAAAATTTAGTCTGGCTTCCGAAGGTAATCATCAGGAGGTTTTGAATAATATAGGAGATCCCAATAGTTGTAATCAGCGCCGCAATGCCCTTTGATTTTTTAGCGCGAAGCGGGGCCAGGGCAAGTTTGTCAATAACTATGCCAAGTATTCCGGTTAAGATAATGCTTACCATTAAAGCAGGTATCATTCCGAAATTCATTGCCACAAAGATCATTGACATATGCGCTCCAAAGGCATAAACCGAACCATGTGAAAAGTTTACAAGTCTTAGAATTCCGAAAACCAGAGAATACCCTACTGCAATTAGTGCGTAAACCATTCCTAAAGTCAAACCGTTAATAAGCTGCTCCAATACCACGTTTACACCCCCGTGTTAGTGTAAGTTAATCTTGTTATTTAACTTCTACAAATTGACCGTTTTCAACCTTAACCTTTGTAAATACCTTAACTGCATCACCAATTGAATCAAATTTTGTATCTCCAGTGACTCCAGGGTAATTCATTTTAAAGAGTTCGTCCTTAATTGCCTTTCTGTCAGCTTTCCCTGCGTTCTTTATAGCAGTGAGGATCATACCGGTGCTGTCATAAGCCTGGGCTGTAAGACTGCTAGGTGCTGAACCGTATTTATCCTTATATGCTTTCACAAAGTCTGCAACCTTCTGGTCTGTACTTCCGTGGAAGAATATAGTAGGGAAGTGGATATTTTCAGCATTTTCTTTTGCAAGGTCTATAAGCTGCTGGCTGTATGCATTTGAAAACCCTACAAGCTCTATATTGGGGTTAACTGCTTTGTATTGAGTTGCAAAAGGTGCAAGAGTATTATACATGGCAGCTACTATAATAACTTCAGCCCCTGCGTTGTTAAGCTTGGTAACATTAGGACTAAAATCTATTGTTCCGTCCACAACTTCCTGATGGTCTACAACCGTACCACCTGCGTCCTCAACAAGCTTCCTGGTGATTTCAGCTGTCTTTGTTCCCCAGTCGGTTTTGACAGAGAGAATACCAACCTTCTTCTTGCCTAAAGTCTTGGTAGCAAGATCAACTGCAACCTGTGCTTCAATATTTATAACAGTATTGTTTCTGAAAATAAAGTCGCCTTCCTTGGTATAGTCAGGATGTGAAGCTGAAGGTGAAATTTCTACTATTCCTGCTTCCTGATATTTAGGTGATGCAGCCATACAAACTCCGCTGGCAAAGTGACCGACAACAGCCTTTATTTCTTTGTCGCCAACTATCTTTTCTGCGATGGTAGCAGCTTCTTCACCGTTATTTTTATCATCAAAAACTACGACCTCAACCTTCTTGCCAAGAACTCCTCCGTTCTTGTTCCACTGTTCAACCATAAGCTCAACAGCATTCTTAAACCCTGTTCCGTACTCTGCAAAATCACCTGTCAGAGGACCTGCAACAGCTATTTTTATTTTGCCCGAATCCTGGCAGCCTACAAAGGTGCTGGCAATAAGGATAACTGCAATTAAAAGACTCACTATTCTTTTCATGACAATTCTCCATTCTTTTTTAATTTTATTTTGTATATCAAATGCTGCCCGGCATTATAACATCACCGGCCAAGCATTATTTTCAAAACCTCTATATCGGTTTCCTTCATACCCTCACGGCCAAGCCTTCCCACAGCTGAAATGGTGTTCTCGACCGTTTCCTTTACTATACCTGAATCCACCTCGAAAGAAGTGCCCCTCATGGCAAGGAAGTGTGCCATAAGGGCAGCATCCAGACTGGATGCGATTTTGGCAGCACACGAAGCCTTTGCTCCATCGCACACTATACCCGAAACATTAGCCAGGGTGTTTATTATGGTTTTTTCAATCTGTTCAAATGTACCGCCCTCGAGATATGTCAATCCGGTGCCACTGCCGCAAGCTGCACTTACAGCACCACAGTATGCCGACAGTCTGCCCAACCCTGTTTTCTGGTGTATGGTAATAAGATTGGCAAGTACTAAAGCACGATACATCTTTTCTTTTTTAATACCTTTCTCCTTGGCGTATATAATGATCGGAAGTGATGTAGTCATACCCTGGTTTCCACTCCCCGAATTGGTCACAACCGGAAGGCTGCATCCGCTCATTCTGGCATCCGAACCTGCTGCAGCATAGGCACGAATTTTTGTAAGTATGTTATCCCCATAGCACTCCAAAAGCATCCTGCCTACATTTACTCCATAATTGCTGACAAGACCCTCGTTGGCAATTGTCAGATTATATTCCACCTGCCTGTCCAGCATGGCGTTTATATCCTTCATCCTAACAGTGTTTGCAAACTCGTATATATCTTTTACATTTAGAATGCTTCTGTCTGACAACGGCGCATTGAAGTCTTCTTTTTTATAATTCTTTTCAAATAACACCCTTCCGTTTTTCTCAATCCTTGAAATGTTGGTGTGGGTATGTATAATCTCCACCATTGCATCCATATCTTTAAACATTGCCAGTACAATTATGTGCAGGCTGGCATCGTTCTCTATCATTTCAATCTCGCAAAGGTCGGTTTTCATCAGTTCTTTTATCTTCTCAATATCCTCTGAAGTAATGCTATCAAGCACCCGCATCTCTTTTGAAGCATCACCCCCAACTATCCCGGCAATGGCACTGGCCTTAATTCCTTTTAGTTTTCCAGTATTTGGGACCACAACTGATTTGGCGTTTTTAATTATATTGCCGCTGCACTTTACAATCAACTTATCCGGAAAATTTCCCAAAATCTCATAGGCTTTAGCGGCAGCATAAGCAATAGCAATCGGTTCGGTACACCCCAGAGCCGGTACTAGTTCCTCTTTTAGAACGGTTATATAAGCTTGGTACTTCTTACTATCCAGACTCACTTGAAACTCCTCCGTTTCATCGTGTATCATTTTGATATGCATAGTCTCATTTGATGTGTATACTTATATTATGTATACTAATAATTCAAAAGTCAATAGTCCAAAAGCCATACAAGCATCAACCCGTACCTGCAATGTTTACCAACAACGACAGATATGTATCATTTTGATACACTTATTATGGAGCTCATGTAGTTTCACAACCCATAACCATAAACTTATCTTTTTTTAAAAATCGCAGTAAAGACTATAAAAAGGGTCAAAAGGAATTTTCAAGACTCCCTTTTGACCCTTACATTTAAACTCTTTAAAGCATATACATTCTAAAGAAACCAAACCGTCAATCAATAACTCTTATAATCTTAGCCTTCCCCTGAACAGGATATGATTCAGCAACAGGTCCTTCAAAAACTACCTCAACTTTTAAGTTTTCCTTAAGGTCTTCTACAGATAACTTCTGGCCGGTGTTCCCTTTATAAATCTTCGTGTCTTCAGCGACTTCAACACTAGCTTTATCATAAGATGTATCACTTTCAACTTCACCTTCAACCAAAACACCCGATATGTTATTGCTTTCATTTCTCAATACCTTTGTGATTTGTCCCCTAATACCTATCTTTCCGTTTTCTTTGGAATCAATACTCTTTGAACATCCAACAGCACCAATAATGATTACTATGCCAAATACAAGCAGCAGGATTCTTTTCATATGCACGCCCCCTTACTATGATATATACCAATATGTACTTTTTGACGTATAAATGATGCGAAAGTTCCAATGGTCATAACCTGAGAAAAATTCACAAATTATTATATACTATTAAATATAGATTGCAAATTGGTTCATGATGACATATAATTAATAATATCATATTAAAAAGTCTGAAGACTTTTATGAAATTACTTTTTAATT
>JBMOLK010000176.1:0-11069 GCA_049325575.1 Bacillota bacterium
CCCGCACAGTTACATTAAAACCGCCAAAGGTAAGTAATGCGCCCAGAATGCTTAAAAGTGAAGCTGGAGCTTCCGGCAGATCCTGGGGAGGATATAATAAGTATTATTTAGTAATAGACAGGGATATGGAGTCCACACAATATAAAATACTTAACAAACCTTTGAGAATGATGTTCACTGTAGCGTCGGAAGCAGAAATTCCTACTTTAAATTTCAAGGTAACAGAAGACGGATTGGTAAAGCTTTATTGGGATAAGGTAGAAGGTGCTACAGAGTACAGGATTTATAAAGCCAGTAGTGCTTATGATTCCAGCCAGCTTGAATTACTGGCAAAAACAAAGAGTACTGAATATAGTGATTTCAGTACTGAGGAGTACATGGATTTTTCCGCCAACAGTGAATTCAGAGGAGCTTACTATGTAACATCTGTTGTGAATGGAAAAGAGTCAAGAATAAGTAATCTAATTGATTCAGATGCTTTTGAAAATCAAGTGCCCGCAAATACAGAATACGGTGATATTTCTTCTGTAGCGGATACACTGCTTGATTTACCGAAGACAGCAAAGGTTCATATGACTGATTATTATACGGTAAAGAACTATAAAATAAAGTGGGATTATGCCAACCTTAAAATGGATAAGGCTGTTCTTTTTGGGTCTTCACCAGAAAGTGGAACAATTGCATACAGTATACCCGGTACAGTGTTTAAGGGCACAGTTTGGGTGAAAAAAGTGGACCAGGCACTGTTAAATGAGCTTGGGGGAAAAGCGGAAAACGAGATAACAAATACTGGAGTTATAAAGCCGAAGGATAATATTAAGGATAATCCTCCTCCAGAGATCAAAACAGATACCGGCAGCACACCGGTTGATATAAAGGAACAGCTGCCAAAGGAAACACCTAAGAACTCATTGAGGGAGACTATAGAAACTGCATTATTAAAGAACCAGGAACAGGTATCTTTATCGAAGTTTCCTGAAGCTGCGGATACTGTTTATTTACAAGACCTGATGCTAGAGATAAAGTACCAAAATCCTTACATATTGAATGAGCAAGATTACGATTATGATTACCGTACTAAAACCCTGATACTTAAATACGAAGAGCGTGATTTAAGCATTGTTTCTAAAAAACAGGAAGAAATGAAAGCGAAAGTTAAACAGGTTGTTTCCGATTTAATTAAACCGGGTATGAGTGACTTCGAAAAGGAGAAGGTATTACACGATTATCTGGTAGACAATGGTACATACGACTTTAAAGCATTGGAAGCTGGAAAACAGAACAATTACCAATCAGCTCCAGAAGAATTTAACGATTCGTTTACCGCCTACGGGATATTGGTCAAAGGCGTGGGCGTATGTATAAGTTATGCTGAAGCGTATAAGCTGCTTTGTGAAGAGGCCGGACTTGAATGTATAGTTGTAACAGGTGACATGAATAACATAGGCCATGCTTGGAATAAGGTAAAACTAGGAAATACGTATTATCATGTAGACGTAACAAATAATGATACCGATGGTGCACTACCACCATACCCTATTTATAACGCCTCTGATAAAACAGTTAGTGCTGATTTTACTGAAGATAAGGATTATGCCTTGGACGAGGAGTTGAAAAAATATGAATGTACGGACGAAAGTCAGGATTACTATACAAAGCAAGGCCTTACAGCATCTTCAAAACAGGAGTTAAAGGAGAAAATTAATCAGGCGTTGAAAAGTGGTTCAAAATTTTATGTAAAGATAACGAACAGTGATATAAGCAGAAGTGACATTCTAGAGGTTTTACAGGAAATTGAGGATAGTAATAATTTAACCACAATAAACCCCGGTATGTTTGTTTCAATCCTATATGGAGAAGCAGTTCCATAAGCTGATTTTATGTATGTAAATTGCTAAGCAGAGTTATTGTAGAGCCCCACGGAAATGGCAATTCCGGGGGGCTCTGCTTGTCCTGCTATATAATAAATTTTCCTACCAAATTATCAAGCGTTTCAGCACTTTGTTTCACTTCTTCCGTCTGTTTGACGGTATCGGACGCTTTGTCGGAAATAACACTTATTTTGTCCGATATGTTTTGTGTCCCGTCGGCAGCTTCATTATTTGAACCGGCTATTTCATTTATGGCCTTTACAATTGTTTGAACCGAAGCAATAAGCTCCTGGGAGGTTGCACTCAAATCAGTTGACATATCATTATAATACAAGGCATCTTTGCTGTATTGCTCACTCATTCCGATCAATATCCTATAGTCCTTTAGTATCTTATCCTCTACGAATTTTAAAATGTCTTCGGAATGATTAGCCAGATTGTTTACGGACAGTGTAATTGCTTTGGTAACGTTCTGAATCTGGGTTACGGTATCCTTTGATTGTTCTGCAAGTTTCCTTATCTCATCGGCTACAACAGCGAAGCCTTTACCGGATTCTCCGGCTCTTGCAGCCTCAATGGCTGCATTTAAAGCCAGCAGGTTTGTTTGTGAGGTTATTTGTAAAATCGCCTCAGAAAGAACATTGATCTGATCTACGCATTTAACTTCTTCAATGGCCTTATCCAGTTCGCTCTTTGATTCTTTATACATGCTTTCAGTTTCATTTTGTGCATTGATTATATCCTTATTAACCTTAGATGCTGATGCATTTATTTCATATGCCATGGAAGCACCTGACTGGGCTTTGCTTGCTATTGATTCAATAGCAGACTCTATCTGGCAGGATGTTGCGGTCATTTCTTCAGTTGAAGCAGCTGTTTCTTCCATTCCTGCAGAAAGCTGCATGGTAGTCTCGGAGACCGCCAAAATTTGGTCAGTTAATTCAATAATATTGTTTTTTGAAATATCGGTAATTGCATTTATATGCCTGGATTCTTTGACTATTCCATATATCATATCCTTAATAGATGACTGCATTTCACTTACTCCTGCTGAAAGAACTCCCAACTCATCATTTCTGTTAATTAATTTTTCAGGCAAACTTTCAGACAAATTTCCCTTAGATAATTTACCCATATGAGATGTTATGTCAACTAAAGGTTTTACTATGATTGAGCCTATGAGAAAGGCTATTCCAGAAATAATAAGGATGAGAAGCAAAGTCAAGCCTACGAGGCTCTTAAATACATCATTGGCTGGACCGTCAGTATATTCAAAAGGCACTTTTACAACAAGCTTCCAGCCATTTATGCCAGGAATGCTTGAAAAGAAAGCATGCTGTTTTACTCCATTAAATGTATAGCTTGTAGAACCTTTTTCTGCAGTTAGTATTTTCTGTGCTGCATTTACTACTTCTTGAGGCATAGAATCACTTTTTACAGATATATTCTCTTTCATAATGAAATCTTTATTGGAATGGGCAATAATAAGGCCTTTACTGTTAACTACATAACAGTCGGAGTCCTCATGCTGCACTTTAAAGTCTTTGATCTTGTCATAGAAGTTGTCCAATTTCAGATTACCGGCCAACATACCTATTACCGTTCCTTTATCATCCTTTATCGGCACAGATATTACGGAAACCATGTTTCCCGTTGACTTTGAGATAACTGGCTCTGATACCACACTGTTACCGTCCATTACAGGCTTCCAATACGCCCTATCCTTTAAGTTGCCCGCATTCCGCTTCAAAACGGTATTGTAGTCACCACTTGTATCAGCAACGAAAAGAATATCATAAAAGTCCTTCTTTTTTGCATGCTGTTCCTTTAGATAAGGCTCTATCTTATCCCAGTCAAGTGTTTTCACGACAGGCAGGTCTGCATAGATATACAGCTCATTTTTTCTGTTTTCAAACATATCGCTTATTTCCTGCGAGTATTTCTTAATGGAATTCGAAATATTTTCATCAGTGTTTTTATATAACTGGTCTCTTGTAAGGAAAAAAGCAGAAGTAGAAACGGAAAGCAAACATATAAATCCTATAGCTGCCAGAATAATCATAAGCTTATACTTGATTCTAAAGATATTCCTCTTACCACCATACCTTTTATTCATATAATTCTTCCTTCCTGAAAAGTATTAATATGCTGCATTAGATTATGGATTGACAAGATTCACTGCTATTGCAGAAAAGCATAAACTCATTATTACTTTGTTAGATTTAAGACAGAGAACTAATTATAATAAGGATCATTTTTGTATTATATTCTGCATTAAGTATCAAAATTCCTCCTTTTTATACTAAAAATAGATTGAATTCTGTATTGTTTCTAATTGCATTGCTACAACTAATGCCAGTAATAATCCTTTATGATTTTAGCTATCATTAGATAATAATCATTTCCTCCTGTCACTCCTTGCTGGCAAAACTTTTTGGCAGATATATAATCCTCAAATAGTTTTTTTACTTCTTTTTCATCAAAAACTGCATATTTTCCTTGACGCTCAAAGGGTTCTATATCGATATCAGCTGGTTCCCACTCTTTTTCTGCATTCAATTTGTCAATGATGTATAGTCTTTCGCAAACCCACAGATCCGAATATCCTTTAGAATATGACCTTGAAAGATTATCATATGATAAAGTACCAAGGTCCTCTTCCAGACTGGAAAAACCATATTTTCTGCCTGTCAGATAAGCAAAATACTTGCCCTCGGATTCCATGTTCAAAGGATATCCTTTTCTTAATATCGGCATATCAGAATTACCCATGTAAACACCTTCCTTAACATTTATATTACTGCTTACATTATACTAGCTGTTCTTTATATTTTAAAGGGCATATGTATTAATATTAACGGATGAAGTGGTTTTATAATTATCGGTGTTACAGTAATGTTATATTAATGTTATAAATTATTAATTTGACTATATTTACCATAACAATATATAATCTTCTTATTCATAAACTATATATTTTGGACTGGTAGAAAGATAAATAATTTTTCTTTTGGTTTGGTGAAAAAGGGGAGAGTACGTTGTATAAAAAAGCATTGAAAGTTTTAAGATTATTGTTAGTCGTATTTACAGCCAGCATACTAATTTTCGGAGTTATTGAAATAGATGCTGAAGTTCCACTACAATTCTATTTTGGACAGCTGCACAGTCATACAAGCTATTCTGACGGCAGCGGAACACCGGATGAGGCATATATAGATGGGCTTTTGGCTCCTACGAATAACCAGGATAATCATAACCGCAGGTGGATAACAGCTAATGAAGCGCGTACAGTTATTCTTGCACCAAGCTTTTCAAGGGAAAATATTTTTGATGCAATAAGAAGGATGAGGGTCTATGCAACAGAAGACAGGAATTTAAAGATAATGTATAAGGTGAACGGTAGTCCAATGGGGACTATTCTGGATAGAGCGGGGCAATTGGAGGTTGATATAAATATTGAGGACCCAGATGAAACAGATAGGATATCAAAGGTAGAGTTAATAGTTGACGGAGGAGTTATAGCTGCATCGAAAAGTTTCACATCTAATAAAATAAACTGGAGCTTTAACCTGTCAACAAAGTACAAATATTATTATGTCAGGGTTACGCAGGAAGACAAAGATATTGCTGTAACGGCACCTGTCTGGGTTATTGAATATATACCTGTAAAAAAGTTTACAGATATAGAAGGACATTGGGCTAACGCATTTATAACGGAGTTGGCAGGTAAAGGCTTTATTGAAGGATACCAGGATGGGTCTATAAGGCCTGGCTGCAGTATCACAAGGGCCGAGGCGGTAGCACTGATTGCAAAAGCTGCTGGACTAAAGCCTTATGATAGCCCCAGGCTAAACTTTGCAGATGAAAAGAATATACCCGCTTGGGTGAAAGGATACGTGCAGGCTGCTGCAGACAAGGAAATTATAGGCGGCTACGAGGATAATACCTTTAGAGCACAAAATGCCCTTACCAGAGAAGAGATGATAGTTCTGATAATGAAATGCTTTGAGTATGAAGAACTTAAGACTTATGAATTGAGTTATTCGGATAACGGGACAATTTCCAAATGGTCAAGAGGTTATATTGCTAAAGCAAATGAACTTGGAGTAGCAGGTGGTTATAGCGATAATACGTTTAGGCCCAAAAATAATATAACCAGGGCAGAGGCTTTTACGATAGCAGCAAAGTGTCTTAGGAAATCAATTGAAATGAAGAGTTCATAATAATAAGAGTTTACAAAGTTTATTATACTCCATTTGCCGGATGAGTGCTTTTAAAATTGCTATTGTAGATAATTATTGAATTTTAGCAAATGTAGTGTTATGATAGTAATAGGAGTTTATAAAGTCTCTTGGTTGCCTTTATAGAATTAATAAATATCGGGTGTTATTGGTTTAACTTTGAACGGAATTTTTAGGTGTTACAGCATTATAGCAGTTTTAACAAATCCATTTCATAAAATCGTAGTAGCAAGGAATTAGTTGACAACAATTCTACAAAGAACCACCGTAATGATCCCAGGGATATTACAATGCCTGTTGAAGGCGACCTGAATATTGTACCTTATATAGAGAAGATAAACAAAGGTTTTCAAACAATCAGGAGTCAGTACATTGACAGAATGAGCCAGGACTAATCGGTTGAATGGATCTCATCTATATCTATCTATTCAAGAGATTAGATGTATTGTCTATATGGCTTGTTTTTATAAATGTATATCTCTCTATGATTGGTTGAGATAAATAAAGAAAGATTTTAGGGGAGGTAACGACGTAATGAAAAAAATTGTAAAACAGATTCTTGCTATTCTAACGGTTCTAGCACTGTTAGGGTCTTTTGTTCCAACCATGGTTGGTGCAGAGGAATCGGACTATTCAACTTATGCAGCGGAAGCAGAATATTTACCTAGTGTATCAGAATCGGTTTACTCCGATGTAATTGTTCCTACTGCCATTAAACCGTCGCAAGCTGGTGCCTTGCAAATTCTTGAAAAGGATGGCAGAAAAACCCTGTGTGACGAAGCAGGAAACCCTATTCAGCTGCGTGGAATGAGTACCCATGGCTTGCAGTGGTTCCCGCAAATCATCAATAATAACGCTTTCGCAGCACTTTCCAATGATTGGGACTCCAATGTGATCCGCCTTGCCATGTATGTTGGTGAATCTGGATATGCAACGAATCCAGGTGTTAAACAGAAGGTCATTGATGGAATCGATTTGGCCATTGCAAATGACATGTATGTTATTGTAGACTGGCATGTGCATGCACCTGGAGATCCAAACGCCGAAGTCTATAGCGGTGCTATGGATTTCTTTACCGAGATTTCTGAAAAATACCCGAACAATAAGCATATTATTTATGAATTGGCTAATGAGCCAAACAGCAGTGCCCCGGGTGTAACAAATGATGAAGATGGCTGGAAGGCAGTAAAGTCTTATGCAGAGCCTATCATCAAAATGCTGCGTGACAGTGGAAATGAAAACATTGTCATTGTTGGAAATCCGAACTGGAGCCAACGCCCTGATTTAGCAGCAGATGATCCAATTAATGATCCAAATACTATGTATTCGGCACATTTTTACACCGGTACCCACTTGCCTTCAACATACGTTATGAATAACGTTAATTATGCGTTGGAACATGGTGTTGCCGTTTTTGCAACAGAGTGGGGCACCAGTGAGGCTACTGGTAATAATGGACCTTTCTTAAAAAACGCCGATATATGGATTGATTTTCTCAATGAGAATAACATTAGCTGGTGTAACTGGTCATTGACCAATAAGAATGAGACTTCAGGGGCGTTTACGCCTTTTGAACTGGGCAAGACAGAGGCAACCAATCTTGATCCGGGTGATGATCAGGTATGGGCACCGAAGGAATTAAGTGTTTCTGGTGAATATGTCCGCGCTCGTATTAAGGGAATTCCTTATGAGCCAATCGACCGTACACCAAGAGAAGACTTCACAACGGTGATATGGGACTTTAACGATGGAACATTACAGGGGTTTGGTGTTAATGGTGATAGCCCGGTAAAAGACATCACCTTGAGCAATGTAAATAATGCTCTTCAAATAGAAGGCTTGGGTGCCAGCAATCGTCTTGAAGAATGGGCCTTCTGGTCAAATGCTCGTCTTTCAGCGGATGGATCAGGTGCTCGCCCAGATATTTTTGGAGCAGAGAAGCTGACCATGGACGTTATCGCAGCAGTGCCCACATCTGTATCAATTACAGCTGTTCCACAGAGTGCCTCAAATGGATGGGCAAGTCCTACAAGTGTAGCTAAAGTAACAGAAGCCGATTTTGTTGAGCAGGAAGACGGTACATATAAAGCTGTGTTATCCATCTCGACAGCAATTGCTCCAAATCTTAAAGCAATTGCAGAGAACACTAGTGACAGTACATTGACCAACATTATTCTGTTTATCGGAAGCGCCAGTGATGTAATCTCTCTAGACAATATCTCTGTTTCTGGAAATCGTGCTGTTGTTGAACAGCCCATTGTACATGATCCGTTGGGAACTCCAACCCTTCCTTCGGATTTTGAAGATATGACCCGTCAGGGCTGGAACTGGGATGCGGCATCAGGTGTAAAAAGTGCACTGACTATTAATGAGGCCAATGGGTCCAAAGCTATCTCGTGGGAAGCTGCTTATCCTGAGGTTAAGCCTTCTGATGGATGGGCATCCGCTCCGAGAATCATGCTTGCAGGAATCAATGCAAAACGTCAGGACAAAGAATACCTTGTCTTTGATTTTTACCTTGATCCTGTCCGTGCAAACCAGGGAACCCTATCCATTAACCTGGCATTTGCACCGCCAAGCCTTGGATATTGGGCACAAGCTTCCAATAATTTTAATATTCCGTTGTCATCACTATCTCAATTAGAAAAAACTGCTGATGGTCTCTATCACTTCAAAGCTTACTTTGATTTGGATAAAATCAATGATAACAAGGTGCTTGCACCTGACACAGTTTTAAGAGATATTACAATAGTTGTGGCCGATGGCCAGAGTGACTACGCAGGTAAAATGTATCTCGATAATATAAGATTTGAAGACGGTTATACAGCCAGTGTTGAAACGCTTACAGGCGGCAGTATCACAGTAAGTCCTTCAAAGGCTCTTCCGGGCACAACCATCAACCTGACAGTAACACCAGATGAAGGTAATCGCCTGAAAGAAGGCTCACTCAAGTATCACAACGGTACGGAAGATATAGCTATAAGCGGCACAAGCTTTGTTATGCCTGCATCAGACGTAACCGTAACAGCAGAGTTTGAGCAAATACCACCTGTTACATATACAGTTAGTATTGGAACGCTCACAGGCGGCAGTATCACAGCAAGTGCTTCATCTGCAGAGGCGGGTACAACCATTGACCTGACAGTAACGCCGGATGCTGGTAAACGCCTGAAAGCTGGTTCGCTAAAGTATAATAACGGTACGGAAGATATAGCAATAAGCGGCACAAGCTTTGTTATGCCGGCATCAAACGTAACCATAACAGCAGAGTTTGAACAGATACCGGTTAGTAGCGACCCTGTTAGAACCACATCACCATCTACGCCTGCACCATCTGCTACGCCTGCGGTTACGCCTGCTGCATTACCTACACCCGAAACAACCTCTCAAGGAAATACAATAACAGCCATCACAAAAATTGAGGCAAAAGCCGATAACAACGGTAACTCATCGGCAGTTGTTGCTAAAGATCAAGTAATTGACGCAGTGAATAAGGCTGTTGCAGATGCAGCAAAACAAGGTCAGGGAACAGCAGCAACAGTAGAAATCAAGGTAGAAGCACCAAAGGATGCAAAATCTGTAGAGATAAGTATCCCGAAAGCAGGGGTAAACTCGGCTGCTGATAACAAGCTCCAGGAACTTACAATATCCGCACAAATAGCAGCTATCACCTTCGACCGGAAGGCTCTTGCTACCATTTCCGGCACTGCAGCAGAGGATGTAAAGATAACTGCTGCCAGGGTTGATGTCTCGACTCTACCGGAGGAAACAAAGCAAGCAGTTGGTGAAAGACCTGTATTTAGCTTTAGTGTAACAAGTGGTGATAAGGTCATATCCGAGCTTGGGGGTAATGTGAGAGTAACTGTGCCATACACAGCAAACGCAAATGAGGATATTAGCGCTATCGTGATTTATTACATTAATGCCCAGGGAAAACTGGAAATGGTTAAGGACTGTGTATATGATCCTGCATCAGGAAATATTACCTTTAAGACCAATCATTTCTCTCAATATGCAGTGGGTTACAATAAAGTTGACTTTACTGATGTATCAGGTTGGTATGCAGAATCTGTAAACTTCCTTGCTGCAAGAGACGTGATCAAGGGTAAGGGAAGTGGAACCTTCGATCCAACAGCAAATATCTCAAGAGCAGAGTTTGTTCAGATACTCGCCAACTTAGCTGGGGCAGATCTCTCTAAATATACAACATCTGCTTTCTCTGATGTAAAGACCACCGATTGGTTTAATGGTGCAGTACAATGGGCTTATGAAAATGGTGTTGCTTTGGGTTATAACGGCAAATTTAACCCAAATGCCAATATTACACGCCAAGATATGGCTGTAATGATCAACCACTATGCCCAAAAGGTTGCAAAGTATACCTTTGCAAACACAAATGATGCTGCAGATTTTGCGGACACCAGTACAATAGCTGAGTACGCAAAAGCATCAGTAACAGTTATGCAGAAGGCAGGCATCATCTCTGGCAAGGGCAACAATCAGTTCGATCCAAAGGCCAATGCAACAAGAGCAGAAGCAGCCAGAATGATTGCTACCTTAATGCAGAAAATGATCAAATAGAAATTCAATTTTATAGAACAGTATATATAAAATAGGGTGTTTAACTACACGACTGAACAAGTGAGTTTGGTCGTGTTTTTTTATATAGAAAAGTATTAATAAATAACTAAAAAATCAAAAGATTAAAAATAAGAAGAGCCCATGATGATTTATGCTACAACTGATATAGATCCCTGCATACCTAACGACAATCTTTCGACTGCCATCAAGTATTACGAAACCTATACCAATCTTTGCTCGACTGCCAGAGATACCTTGGAAACCTGCTGCAATCTTTCGACTGCAGCAGACCTCCAGCAAATAAAATGAGTTACACAGGAATTACTTTAATAACAAGTAAGCTAATACAACAAAAATTAATGCCTGCGGAACCCCT
>JBMOLK010000177.1:0-11037 GCA_049325575.1 Bacillota bacterium
TGGAAAAGCTCTATCTGTCAAGATTATTTAATGTAAAGCCAAGTATGCAAAATGTTTTACTGCAGGTAGGTATTGCACTGGTGGGAATTGTCTTCGGAGCACACCTGTTTGTAGTAAATATAGAGCAGATGTCCAAGGCCTTAGGTATTTCAGTTCTTATCCTGTCCCTTATTATTACTCCAATTGCGACTGAACTACCTGAAAAGTTCAATAGTATAATCTGGATAAGTAAAAGGAAAGATACCCTTGCCTTGGGTAATATAACAGGGGCTATGGTATTCCAAAGCTGTATTCCCGTTTCCATAGGCATTATGGCAACGCCCTGGAGTTTAAATCAAAATATTGTAGTCAGTGCAGTAATGGCCACCCTGTCAGCGGCTGTGACTTATTTTTGGATTGAAGACAGAAAAAAACTAAATCCTGTTCCCTTAATTATGGGGGGAATTTTCTATACTATGTTTATAGTTTCTCTTACAATGTAAGCTTAGCCGGCTAAAAGCCGGCAGAATACAGTTGCAAATAATTACTAATAAGTAAATATATTGCATATAAACATAGCAGCACTAAGCTTTTGAAAGAACATTGTGAAAAGGTTTGAATTCAAATATTTTCCAAAGCCTGGTGATTTGTGAAAAATGCACAGCCCATTAGAATTAGAAAATGTTTTTTAGTGAGAGAGATTCTTTCTCGGGTATGTGTTTTATAAATTGCCTTAAGGCAGCTATTTCTGCTAAAGCCATGGAAGAATTCTTCGTCTCAACGTATTTTGACATCCTAAGCAGGGCGGTATCAATATTATCTATTTCAATATGGTCCAGCAAAACAGTCCAGGTTTTCTCCACCCTGGGCCACTCCTCCTCTATTGATGCAAGGTTTTTCTGTGCAGAGTTCCAGTCACCGTTTATTGTGCTGCTTTCTATTTTATTGATCTGATCTTCAAGCCTTTGGGCTGTACTATGAAGAGTACGGTTTGTGATAAAGGATGAACCGATGATTAGTGCAAGCAGAATAGTTAAGCTTGCCAAAACCTTGACTGTATGCAATTAAGCTTCCCTCCTTTCATCCTCTTTAATCTGGAAGTAGAGCTTTCCCTGTGAGTCCAGGCTGGCAAAAAGTACATTTTTTATATTGTTTATTCCACGTGCATTAAACTCCTGTTGAAGCCAGCTTTCGTCCAATTTGGCTATTCTAAGGTTATCAAAGTTTATGTTTCCGTCAATAACAAGATCCAGAGGCATACCCTCATATTGTGTTGAAACATTAAGATCCTCAGGGCTTACAGGTCTTTTTTGAGATTTTGGTATAATACTTAGCTGTCCGTTTGTTTCTAAAATGGCAAACTCTATATCCGCAATATTAGGTGTATTTTTGATCCTTAGCTGTTCAAGTAAATCATTTAGAGTATACATTTCTTTTCTAAGTTCAGGCTCTTTGATTTTTCCGTTTTCGATCAAAACACTGGGCTTACCGCATATCAGTGCTCTTGCTTTTGTACTTTTTAGCCCGATAAAAGATAAGGTTATTTGTGCAACCAATAATGTAAGTATTGGAATAATACCGTTTACCAGTGGAATTCCTGTGTTCTGCATTGGGACAGCAGCAAGCTCCGATATCATGATGGCTATAGCCAGCTCAAAAGGCTGAAGCTGCCCAATTTGGCGTTTTCCCATTATTCTCATAACAATAACAACAAGCATATAAAGTATTAATGTTCTGGTAACAACTACTAACACAAGATCATCCTTTCATATTATCTCTGATACACTGATAGCTTTCCAACTTTTAAGCTATTAATATTTTTCCGAATACCCATTTTATAATGTATGGGAAATTATAGTTCTAAGTTTTGGTTTACTATTTAGTTTTTAGTTAGCAAAGCAGCAAGAATTTATGTAATATGTAACTATATTGAGTATGGCAAGCATATTTGGTTTTAGTCATCATATATATGCAAAATATAAACCAGATTAAATATAACAGCAGTATGCAATAATAAATAAATGATATAGAATAGATGTTATTGAGTAAAATTTATTATTTTTATGAATCTGAATATTTTAAGCTATTTTTTTGAATATTTACATTTGTTATATATGTCGTTTGATATATAGATAGGTAAAGATAGTAGGAGGAATACTATGCATATAATTGTAATCGGGTGTGGCAAGGTTGGTTCAAGGTTTGCACAGGTTTTATCCGAAGAAGGGCATGATGTTGTTATTATAGATAATGACAGTAATTCTTTTAAAATGCTTGATCCGGATTTTAATGGTATAACCATAACAGGTGTTCCTATTGACCAGGATGTATTGAAGCAGGCAGGTATTAAAACAGCTGATGCAGTTGCAGCTGTCACACCGGATGATAATGTAAATATAATGGTCTGCCAGGTTGCAAAAGAGATTTTTAAGGTTCCAAGAGTGGTAGCTAGAATATATAACCCTGCCAGAGAACACGTATTTCACCAGTTTGGACTTCCCACAATTTGTCCTACCGATATTACTGCTGATGTCATAAGGTCAATGGTGCTTGGAAGTAAGGATGTCTCAAAACATACCATAGGTGGTGCGGTGGTTATTATTAGACACGAAAAAGTCCAAAATGGTAATGTGGGTAAGAAGCTTGGTGCAGTTAAAATAGACCAGGGATCATTTATTTTTGGTGTAATTAAAAGTGGAGATTTTAGTTTTGCAAATCCTGATGTTACTCTAAATAAAGATGACATTCTGGTAATAGCAAACAAGGCCGATTAGATCAAAAGTAACATGTTACCACAGCGAAGTTCTACAAGTCAGCTTAACAAATAATTATTTTGATGGACAAATGGCATCCTAATATTTTAAGGCTATTTGGTTGGAGGTTGAAATTTATGTATATAGTTATAGCAGGGGGAGGTAAGATAGGGTACTATCTTGTAAAGACGCTTCTTCCTTATAAACATAAGGTAGCTATTATTGAACCACAGGAAGATCTGTGCAGAAAAATAGCAAATGAGCTTCATATTCCTGTAGTAAATGGGGATGGTACAGACCTTGATATACTTTCGGAGGTAGAAGTCGAGAAGGCTGATACTTTCATTGCAGTTACCGGTAAGGATGAGGATAACCTTATTGCATGTCAGCTTGCTAAAAGGAATTTTGGTGTAAGAAGAACAATAGCAAGGGTGAACAATCCGAAAAACATCGAAGTATTTCAGAAGCTAGGGGTGGATATAGCAGTCAGTGGTACTTCTGTTATAGCAGATATAATTGAACAGGAAATAGACTACTCGGGTATAAAAACTCTTATGAGGCTTAAGAGCGGGAGGCTTGTCTTGAGCGAGATTCTGATTACCAGTAAGTCACCTGTGTGCAATAAAAGCTTGAAGGATATAAATATCCCAAAGGACTATATTCTTATTTCTGTTATCAGAGATGAAGAGGTTATAATACCGAACGGTTTTACTGTATTAAAAGATGGAGACTATATAATTTCTGTTTCTTCAAAGCAGGATCAGCAAGAGCTTAGAGACTATTTTGTGGGAAAGGATAACGTGAAAGTATAAAGTTGGTTTATTAAGATAAAATATAAAAACTCGAGGCCTTGGTGCCTTCGAGTTTTTATATTAACCGACTACTATTTTTCCTTCAGGATAAACAAGGTCCTGATTCTTTTTATTACTTCTAAGTGCCAAAGCAATGGCAAAGGATAAAGGTCCGACTCTTCCAAGAAACATGGTAACTATAAGAAAAATCCTGCTGGCAGTATGAAGCGTAAAAGTTCCAACAGAGGATAACCCTACAGTACCGAAGGCAGATGTAGCTTCATACAGTATATCTAAAAATGTACGGTTGTTTTCAAAAATAAGCAACAGGGTAGTAACAGTAATAACCAGCATGGCACTTAGCCCTATAATGGCCAGAGATTTAATAACAGTGGTATGCGGCACCTTACGCTTAAATATTATAGTATCATTAGAGCCTCTAACCTGTGAAATGATAGCTACCATTAAAACCCCGAAGGTGGTAATTTTTACTCCGCCGCCTGTTGATCCGGGTGCTGCTCCGATAAACATGAATAAAATTGTTGCTACTTTAGATATTTCATTCATTTTATCAATAGATATTGAGTTAAAGCCTGCAGTTCTTGTGGCAACAGAATGGAAGAATGCCGCGTTTATTTTTGTGGGGAAGCTCAAGCTTGCTAATGTATTAGGATTGTTAAATTCAAATACAAAGAAAAATAAAGTACCGAGGGTTATAAGGAAAGCTGTTACTACTAAGACAACCTTTGTATGAAGAAGAAGTTCCCTGGTTTTTCTGTAATCAACCAGGTCTTTCCACACCATGAAGCCAAGACCGCCCAGTATTACCAGGCCTGAAACAGTATAAAGGACTACAGGATCTTCGTTAAAGGTCGTTAGACTGCTGTAAGGGCTTACTTGACCCATTATATCAAAACCTGCATTGCAAAAGGCGGAAATTGCGTGGAATACTGCCATATAAAATCCTTTTGGACCAAACCTTGGTACAAACCGCGTAGATAATATAAGAGCACCTATGAGCTCAATAATAAAGGTGGTAATAACCACATTTTTAATAAGTCTTAGTATCCCTTCGAAGCTGAAATGATTCAATGATTCCTGGGCCAGTATCATTGTCTTAAGTCCGACTTTTCTTCCCAAAAGTATAGAAAAAAAAGTTGCAAAGGTAACAAAACCTAAAGCACCTATTTGAATCAGCGTAAGAATAACAATTTGACCGAACAGCGACCACTGGGTAAAGGTATCTACTACTACAAGTCCTGTAACACATGTTGCTGACGTTGCGGTAAACAAGGCTGTCAGAAAACTTACGCTTTCCTGGCCCGGCTTGGAAGCTATAGGAAGACTTAGAAGCAGTGCTCCCCAAAAAATTACTGCAGCAAAACTGAACACAATTATTTTAGCAGGCTCAAGGGCAAGTACTTTATTATTCTTTAGATTAATCTGAAACTTTACCATAAGATATAATCACCATTCCTGTCAACCTTTAAATTCATCATACAATTATATCACATAATTGTTCTTTTTCCATGTTTTTTTCTCAATATGTGTTTATAGTTTTTTAACAAACTTTATAGTTTATGTAGCAAAAAAATAAAAATAGCAGGAGATAATCTCCTGCTATTTTTATTTTTACACTATTTTACATAATTACCTTGAAGTATCGCCTAATTTTTCTGTAGGATAGCTGTTTCCAGTATAAGCCTGGAATACTTTTCTAACAATGTTTCCACCAACTTTACCAGCTTCCCTAGAAGTTAAGTCACCGTTGTAACCTTGCTTTAAGTTAACACCAACTTCTCTAGCTATTTCGTACTTCATATTGTCGAACTGAGTTTTGCTGTTGTTATTATTAGTTGCCATAACTATCACCTCCTTAGTCTTATTTTTTCAAAAATCAAAACTTATATAAGTAGAAAGTTTTTCTAATGAAAGTTCTTTTACGTAAACTAATGCTGTACATATGTCAAAAATTCTTCACTGGTTCCTTAAGCGCTGTTACAGAGAGGTTCATACAGCACTTTGTCAAATTTTAATTTATGTGCAGATTATATTTTTTGTGTCAAATAACATTCTTATGTATGATATAAATCACAGTAATAAGAAATATAAACATATATAATTTAAGTTGTTACAGCAAATTGTTTTGAAAATTGCAGATTTAATAGGAATACATAAAAATTAAAGGAGGTAAAAACTATGGCTGTAAGAAAAATAATCAAAATAGATGAAGAAAAGTGTGATGGATGCGGCCTTTGCGTTCCAAATTGTGCAGAAGGCGCAATTCAAATAATTAATGGAAAAGCCAAGCTTGTTAAAGATTCATACTGTGACGGACTTGGTGCTTGTTTGGGGCATTGCCCGCAAGATGCTTTAGAAGTTATTGAAAGGGAAGCGGAGGACTTTAATGAGGAGGAAGCTATGGAATTTGTTAAGAGCATGAAAAAGGCGACTGTGCAAAATAACGTAAATAACCATAAAGTGGTTCATGCCCATTCCGGGGGATGTCCCGGAAGCAGAATCATGACCTTAAAGGGTATTGACAATGATTCAGCTACTTCCAACAGCTCCGCTGCTGTAAGCAATGGTGATATAGAAGTCAGGATTAAACCACAGTTAAGACAGTGGCCTGTTCAACTTAATCTTGTTCCGGTAAATGCACCGTATTTTGATAATGCACATTTACTTGTGACAGCTGATTGCGTACCTTTTGCATATGCTAACTATCATTTGGACCTGCTAAAAGGAAAGTCTGTTGTTATAGGCTGTCCAAAATTGGATGATTTGGGCCACTATATTGAGAAATTAACACAAATAATCGGAAACAATGATATAAAGAGTGTTACAGTGGCTCACATGGAAGTTCCATGCTGCTCTGGTATTGTAAGGGCTGTGGATATAGCTGTTGACCGTTCCGGAAAGAATATTCCCGTTACCAAGGTTAGAGTCGGTATAAACGGGGATATACAAAAACAAAGTCAGTAAGAAAAAGCCCGGCTATGCCGGGCTTTTAAAGATTTTACAAGCTGTTTTCACAGCTTCAGAATTTATTCAGACTTCAAAATTTTCTGTCTTTTTACCACTACTTTTTTATTTATGCCCATTCTCTTTCCTATATCCCAGAATCTAGGGCTTTTATCGGGGATACTAAAGTCGTCCTTTTTCTCCAAGCTTAAAATAAAGTCTACTATTTCTTTGGCAGCATTAGGATTTCTGAAATTTCTTTGAGACTCCTTTATCTTATTCAGCTTGTATGCATTATTCTGGAGGAGCTCAATTATAATATGCTTTAATTTTTCTGGTTCTTTACATACTATACCAAGATTGTGCTTTAATAAAAATCCAGGATTACCTTCCTCCTGGCCTGGAAGATTTCCTGTTATGATAAGTGGTACATTACATGCCACTGCTTCCATCATTACATTAGGACTACCCCTTGTGACGGCTATGTCGGAGGAGAGCATTAAATCCTGGATATTTTCTGTAAAGCCGTATACTTCAACTCTGCCCCCAAATCTTTCATATAAGCTGCGTTCCAGTCTTCTTTTAAGAATCTTGTTACGTCCTGCAACTATTTTTACGTTACAGTTAAAGTTCTTAAGAAGTATCTTGGCAATCCTGCTCATATTGCCCGAACCTTCTCCTCCACTCATTATAAGGCACTCCAAAGGTCTGTCACCTCTATAACTGTTGTCCTTTAAACCGGAGTTTAGGTGCTGAAGGAACTTTTGCCTTACAGGAAACCCAATTAATTTCAATTTTGACTCAGAGACACCAAATTCAAGGCATTTATATTTTGATTCCTTGGTAGGACATATAACATAATCCACCCTTGGGTCTGCCCACAGAGGGGCTATAGTAACAAGGTCTGCTATTAAAGTGACAAAGGGTATATGAATATTATAATCTTCCATGATATTTAATAAAGGACCATTAAAATTTGGATGTACAGATAGTATCAGGTCTGGTTTTACACTTTTTAAGATTTTTAGGAAATTATCCCTGACGGCAATTTCAACAAAATCATTTATAAGAGAAGGCTTTCTAAACGATATTTCCCACATTAATTTCCACAGTTCTTTTGCATTTCTTGTTACCGACCCATATAGTTTGCCGACTCTAAGCCCCATATTACCTGCGAGGGTAAAACCATCAACAACATGAACACTGACGCCGTGGTAGAGCGTAAATTTTTCCATTAATGATTCGGTAATGCTCTTATGCCCGTGACCTGTATGATTTGAAGAAACTATAAGTATATTCTTTACCATGTTACCTCCTAATTTATGCTGAATTTTTATCCAGTATTTTTCACACAAATTTCTACGCTATCAAATGTCTATTAATGCCATTAGCTAATATTATATTACTTAATATTTACAAGTTAAAGCTTTGAATTACTAAATATTATTATTTATTTCCACATTATCATATCATACACTATAACATATAAAGGTTTTCTTTATTTTTTACTTATAAAGATAAATAGATAAAGGCAAAATTTAACATTAATATTAAATTTGAGTCATCTATATAGACCAAAAGCATTAGAAGTATAATTTTATTTAGCTTCTAATGCTTTTAGCTGTTATAACTATATACGTATTAGTATTTGAAAAGTTTAATAAATAATTATTTAAATTTGTTTAAGTTCTCCATCCTGAACAAAAAAGGTTGCAGCCATATAAGCAGTTTTAACTTCTGTTTGAATGCCTTTAATTATTATCAAGCAGTTAGGAAAAATTTTTTTAGCAGCAGCTACTTCACCTTCACCTTTTGTTTTTAAATACCTTGCAAGACTTTTCTTTTCATCTTCATAGGATTTGATTTCTTCCTTGACTGTGACAAGCCTCTGAAACTTTTGATTATACTCCCTGGTTTGTGCTGAAGTCATTCCATCCCCGGAGTCTGTTTTTGACAGAGCTTGCTTCAAGTTCAGCTGCTCACTTTTTAAGTCTTCAATCCTTTTATTTACATCTCCTAATAAGTCTGATAATTTATTCCGGTCAAAGCCTGTTACTTCGATAACAGTTCTTATTTCAAGCTGAGAGCCTATAACCGCTGAGGTAATCTTAATTTCAGCCTTAATATTTCCACCTATTATATTGCCTTTTACAGACTCTATAAATATCTCTTTTGCTTCAACATTGCTATTAATACAGTAAAAGCCGATATGTACAATACCCTCACACTTTATTGTGGCGTTATCAACAAATTTAGTATACACGTTTTTCTTTGCTCTAACCTCTACCTGGCCTTTTGATGCTATGCCACCCTTAATAAAGATGCTTCCTTCTTTACTTACTATGCCTTTTACATTCCCAAGTCCCATCGCGCTGTTAATTTCAATGTCCTTGGTGGCTTCTACCGAAAAACCGTCAGTAACCGTTCCTTTAATAGTTACATACCCGTCAAATTTTATGTTGCCGGTTTTGAAATCAACATTGCCGTCAATTTCAAGATGGTTAGAGACCAGGATCTTACCGTCAGAGTAGTTTACAGCACCATTAATTTTTGAATAGAGTGAGGTTTTACCGTTTTGATATATTTCATAAACAGTGTTTTTGTCATACATCAGAGGAAAATTCTTTCCTTTTACAGCCGGTATGGAAGCTCCGTAAACTGTCTTGCCGGGAATGCCTTCAGTAGCATCAATGCGCTCTCCAAGCCAGTCTCCGGCTTTAACCTTGCTTATCAGCTTAAGTTCATAAAAATTCACTTTTCCGTCTTCTTTTATTTGGGGTTTGGGTTCTTCAAGCTCATACATCTTTATTTCACAGTCTTTACCGTTTACCGGAGATGTTCCCTCTGCGATAACGTAAGATTTTCCACTCTCGATATCACCAAAAAATAAATCTTTCTTTGTACCAAATACTATACCCTTTTTATTTAGTACGCTATAGGTTTCTTTAACAAGACTTTCACGGTTTTTAAGTTCTAACTGCTCTTTAGGAAGGTTAAATGTTATAGTTGCTTTTAAGCCGTCCTCTGTAACAAATAAGATAATTCTTTCTTTTAGCTCTCCAAATTTCTGGGCAGGCTTTGGTGCAGAGTTGACAGCATCTTTAAGACAGTTAAAGTTTGTTATCTGGATTTCAGGGTGTGAAGAAATTACATTATACAGTAAGTTCAACGATAGTCCCGGTTTATGTGATTCAATGTATACATCGTTTGAAACCGGAAAAATATTAACGTATTCATCCTGATAGATAGCTTGATTATTCATAAGTTCACCCCCCTATTATATATATCGGCAATTAATCTTATATGTTTATATTTAATGTAAAATATGATACAGGAGACGCAATCAAAAATTAAAAATTAATCTAAATTGTTTATAAACTTCCTAAAGTTCACATATATTTATAACGTTACAAATTATACCGGCACTAATAATTATGGGTCAAGGTTAAAGGTGCAAGGCATTCCAGGTTTTCTTCAGCAGGTACAAAGCTTATTATTTTATTTAAAAATATTTAACAGGGTGTGATGTTTTTAATGAGAAATGAACTAATCAGGAAAATGGTGATTTTAGGCGTTTGTATTTTGTTGGCTATGACTCCTATACAGACAGTCTATTCCGATGACTTTAATGAAGATGAGCCCCTTACGGAGATATTTACTCCTGAAGTGCTTGATTACAATAACTTGAAGCCTCCTAGAATTGAGGCTGTAGCGGCATTGGTAATGGATGCTGAAAGCGGGAGGGTCTTATTTGAAAAAAATGCTTATTCCAGAAGAGCTATAGCCAGTACAACAAAGATAATGACTGCTATTGTGGCGATTGAGAAGGGGAATCTTAATGATAAAGTTAAAGTAAGTAAAAGAGCAGCCAGTATTCGTGGGTCTACCATTAAGTTAAAAGCAGGAGAGGAACTGACCCTTAGGGAACTCCTGTACGGACTGATGATTAGGTCGGGCAATGATGCTGCAATAGCAGTTGCAGAACATATCGGCGGGTCAGTTGAAAACTTTGTTGCTATGATGAATGACAAGGCCAGAGTATTGGGTCTAAAAGACACCTCTTTCAAGACCCCTCACGGATTGGACGTAAACGGACACTATTCTACCGCCTATGAGCTAGCTCTAATTACCCGATATGCACTAAGGAACCCCATTTTTTCCAGGATAGTGGGTACAAGAAGTACATCAATAACAAACAGGGACTTATTTTCAACCAATGAAATGCTTGGCAGCTATCCGGGAGCTGACGGAGTTAAGACAGGATACACGGGAAAGGCTGGCAGATGTCTTGTGACATCTGCCACGAGAAATAATATGAGAATAATATCGGTCGTTTTAAACTGCTCAAGCAGAGCTAAAAGGGCACAGAGCAGTAAAAGCATTTTGGATTATGCTTTTAATAACTATAAGTCATATAAATTACTTGAATCCAATCAGCTTATAGGTAAAATTGGTGTCAGGAAAGGCAAGAAAGACTATGTGCCTGTCATAGCTGTGGAAGATATCAAGTTGCCTTTAACCCAGGATGAGATGGATAGCATACAAAAAGA
>JBMOLK010000178.1:0-11023 GCA_049325575.1 Bacillota bacterium
CTTTGACAATATAATAAGAAGGATAAAAGAAGGTGCTACCCTTTATGATTTATCCAGGACATATAAAGAGGTTATGCATGATATTGAAAAACTTGTGAAAATAATTAAGAACAGCAATAAAGGGGATCTAAGTAGGGGACTCCACTGGCTAAATGAACTTAGAACATCACTGGCAGGGTCCATGGAAAATTGTGATAAGCTGGTTAACAAATATATTGAACTGATAAATAGATTAAGAGATTTATCTGATAAGACAGAGTTTATCCATCTGTATGATAAAAGAAGACAGCTTTTCTCAATTGGTTATAATATTGAAGAAAACAGCCTTACAAACTCATATTATGACTTGCTTGCTTCTGAAGCCAGACAGACAAGCTATATTGCCATTGCAAGAGGTGAGGTTGAAGAACAGCATTGGTTTAAGCTGGGAAGAACCCTTACACAGATAGACCGTTACAAGGGAATGGTTTCATGGAGTGGGACCATGTTTGAATACCTTATGCCTCTGCTTATAATGAAAAGCTACAAAAATACCCTTTTGGACGAAACCTATTCTTTTGTAGTGAGAAGTCAGAAGAAATACGGAAGACAGAGAAATGTACCATGGGGGACGTCAGAGTCAGGTTTTTATCTGTTTGATATTAATCTGGATTATCAGTACAAGGCTTTTGGAGTACCCTGGCTTGGTCTCAAAAGAGGCCTTGTAGAGGACATGGTAGTGGCGCCTTATGCTACCGTATTGGCTTTACCTATAGATCCAAGAGGGGTGATAGATAACCTGAAAAGACTTCAAAATGAAGGGGCAAACGGTCCTTATGGTTTCTATGAAGCTCTGGATTATACACCCGAGAGGCTTCCCATAGGCCAGAAACGGGGTATTGTTAAAAGCTATATGGCTCACCATCAGGGAATGAGCATACTATCCCTTGATAATTATCTAAATGATAACATTATGCAAAAGCGTTTTCATGCTGATCCTGTGGTGGATGCCGCCAAGCTTCTTCTGCAGGAAAAAGTGCCTGCCAATATAGTGTTTACCAAGGAGAATAAAGAAAAGATTATTCCCTTTAAGGATATTGTTTATCAGGAAGTGGAAGATTCAATCAGGGAGTATGATGCTCCTGATCCTGTGCTTCCAAAGGCTCATATTCTTTCAAACGGAATCTATTCGGTGATGGTAACCGATAGGGGCACCGGATATAGTAGAAGCAAGGTTCTGGATGTTACCAGGTGGAGAGAAGATATTGCTCTGGATACCTATGGGATGTTCTTTTATATAAGAGATGTGAAGACCAATAAGGTATGGTCAACCGCTTATGCAACTGTTAACAAAAAGCCTGATAATTATAAAATAACTTTTAGCTCAGGAGAAGCCAGATTCAGTAGAAAGGATGGAGACATAGATACCTTGACGGAGATTACAGTTTCTGCCGGGGATAACGCAGAAATAAGGAGGATAACCTTAACAAATAACGGTGCGGAAAGCTGTGTCCTGGAGTTAACCAGCTATTTCGAGCTGGTTTTGGCACCCCATGGCTCCGATGTTGCACATCCGGCATTCAGTAATCTGTTTATAAGAACCGAGTTTGTGCCAGAGTATAATAGTTTGATAGCAAGCAGAAGGCCTAGATCGGAAAATGATAAGACCATTTGGATGGCCAATATAATGTCGGTAGAAGGAGAAGTAGTTGGAGGAGTACAGTATGAGACAGATAGGATGCAATTTATAGGAAGGGGCAGAAATGTCTCCAACCCAGTTGTATTGGAGCCTAGCCGGCCTTTATCCAATACTGTTGGAGCGGTGTTGGACCCTATCATGAGTTTGAGGCAAATGGTGAGGCTGGAGCCGGGAAGTTCGGCTAAAGTCTCCTATGTAACCGTTGTAGCCGAGAGCCGGCAAGGGGTCCTGGAAGCTGCATCAAAGTATGTAAAACCCCATGTGGTAACGGATGAGTTCAGCCTTGCCCTGACAAAAAGCAGGGTAGAGGCAAGATACTTGAATCTTAAGACTGCTGAAATTGAGCTTTACCAGGAATTGATACCGTATATATTATTTTTAAGTCCACAGCAAAGATTAAAGCAGGATTGTATATTGAAGAATAAGAAGGGGCAATCATCGCTTTGGCCTTACGGTATTTCCGGAGACATACCCATTGTGCTTGTAATGCTGGAGAAGGAAGATCATATAGATATTGTATATGAAGTAATTAAAGCCCATGAATACTGGAAATTTAAGAACCTTAAGGTGGACCTGGTAATACTTAATGAGGAGGAGAACAGCTATAACAATCCTCTTCACGGGCTTCTATCGGATATAATATCTGGAAGTCATCTGCGTGATATGGTAAACAAGCCTGGTGGGGTATTTATTCTAAAGGGGTCTAGTGTACCCAAAGATGATATTAATCTAATCTGCGCAGCTGCAAGAGTAGTATTAAAGGGTGATTCAGGTGACTTAAGGGAGCAGTTTAAGAACAATATGGAATTTAAGCTGCCGGAATTTAAGCACTTTAATGTTAAGCCAAAGAAGTATGATACAATTATACAAAAAGATAAGGAACTGGACTTTTTCAACGGTCTTGGAGGCTTTGCACGAAATGGCAGAGAGTATTTGATTCATTTGGAAAACGAGCAAAATACTCCGCTTCCCTGGATAAATGTAGTCTCAAATCCGGGGTTTGGGTTTATTGTAACAGAGTCCGGGTCAGGCTACACATGGTATGAAAACAGCCGTGAGAATAAATTGACCCCATGGTCAAATGATCCGGTAAGTGACCCCCCGGGGGAAGTGTTTTATTTACTTGACGATCATACCGGAGAAGTATGGTCCATAACTCCGCTGCCTATACGTGAGAATGAGCCCTATACAGTAAGGCATGGCTTTGGCTATACAGCATTTACACATGCAAGTCATGGAATTATACAGGAAATGACACAATTTGTGCCTGTTAATGATCCTGTAAAGATCAGTATGATAAAACTTAAGAATACCTCAGAAGAATCAAGAGATTTAAGCTTGACATACTATATAAGGCCGGTTATGGGGGTTAGCGACCAGTTTACTGCACCGCATATAGTTACCGCAAAGCATGATTCAGGGGCAATATTGATAAGAAATAATTACAATGAAGAATTCCAGGATAGGATTGCTTTCATTGATACATCTGTAAAAGAACGTTCCATAACAGGCAACAGGAGAGAGTTTTTTGGGACGGGGGGACTTTCAGACCCTGAAGGAATAAAACGTGCAACTCTTTCAGGGGAAGTTGGGGCAGGCTTTGATCCGTGCGCTGCTTTAAGCATAAGTATAAGCCTTAGGCCGGGTGAAGAGAAGGAGGCTGTATTCATTCTTGGAGCAGGCAAGAGCATAGATGAAATAGAAAAACTTTCAGGTAAATACCGTAAGCTTGAAGAAGCTGCAAAAGCACTTAGGAATGTAAAGGAGTTTTGGAAGGAAAAGCTTGGTACAGTCCAGTTTTATACACCTGATTCTGCTATGGACTTTTTACTTAACGGCTGGCTTATGTACCAGGTTGTGTCATGCAGGATGTGGACCAGATCAGCTTTCTATCAGTCAGGAGGAGCATTTGGATTCAGAGACCAGCTTCAGGACTCTATGGCAGTTACCCATGTGTGGCCTGATATTACAAGAAATCAGATACTTTTACATTCAAAGCATCAGTTTATAGAAGGTGATGTACAGCACTGGTGGCATGAAGAAAGGTATAAAGGAACAAGAACCAGATTTTCTGATGATCTGTTATGGATGCCTTATGTAACTGCAGAGTACATTAGGATTACAGGGGACTTTGCAATACTTGGTGAAAAGACACCATTCCTGGAAGACGAGCCGTTAGGGGAGTTTGAGGATGAAGCCTATAGAATTCCAAGGATATCGGAACAAACATCTACATTATATGATCACTGCATACGTGCAATAGAAAGATCCCTGAAAGTTGGGGAGCATGGTATACCGCTTATGGGCTCCGGAGACTGGAACGACGGTATGAATACAGTTGGGAATAAAGGAAAGGGAGAAAGCGTATGGTTGGGCTGGTTTATTTATTCCATACTTATGAGTTTTTCTCCGTTATGCAGGAAGATGGGAGATGCCGAGCGGGCAAAGAGGTATGTGGAAAATGCGGAATCCATTGTCAAGGCTATTGAAGAGAATGCCTGGGATGGTAACTGGTATAGAAGGGCCTATTTTGATAATGGTCTTCCTTTAGGGTCCATACAAAATAGCGAGTGCAAAATAGACTCACTATCTCAATCATGGGCAGTTATTTCTGAAGGTGGAAACAAGGATAGAATAACAGAAGCAATGAATGCACTTGAAAACTATCTGGTAAGGAGGGATGAGGGGCTTATAAAGCTTCTTACCCCGCCCTTTGATGAGGGTGATCTGGAACCTGGATACATAAAAAGTTATGTTCCGGGTGTACGTGAGAACGGAGGGCAATATACTCATGCTGCTTCTTGGGTTGTTATGGCCTTTGCAAAAATGGGAGACGGAGACAAGGCTTTTGAGCTTTTTGAACTTCTAAACCCTATAAACCACTCGAGGACACATATAGAATATTCAAAATATAAAGTTGAACCCTATGTAATGGCAGCTGATGTGTATTCTGTCGATCCTCATATAGGCCGGGGTGGGTGGACTTGGTATACCGGTGCCGCAGGCTGGATGTACAGGGTTGGATTTGAATATATTCTTGGGTTTAAAAAGTATGATGATACTCTTGTAATTGACCCTTGTATACCTAAAAAATGGAGTGGGTACGATATAAAATACAAGTACAAAGATACCATATACCTGATAGTGGTTAAAAACCCTGACGGAGTAAATAAAGGTGTTAAGAAGATGATTTTTGACGGTGATGAGCTTGAGGAAAACAGAATTAAGCTTATTGACGACAAAAAGGAGCACAATGTAGAAGTTTATTTGGGGAAGGATTAGAGAAGCGCTGTGCCACAGCTTCCAAAAGCCAGGTCTAAATGACTGTGATAGTTATTAGCCTTGGCTTTTCACATTTCATAAGTATTAATATTTGTATTCCAAACATTACATTTATTTGTTATAATTTTGTTGATAAAAAAATAACAAGTTTTATATAATACTCTAAAATACCTGAAGTATCTTGTACCAAAACAGGTATGAAAAGAGTAATTTTGGGGGGTAATTATGAGGCAGTTACTAAAAAAACTATTTTGTATTTCACTTTTTGTACCCATAGTATTCACTTTCTTTTTGGTGTCAAGCTCATATGCAAGTGATGAGAGGGGAGTGAATTTTCATAGTGGTACAACAGTATATAGGGATTCATCAATAATAATGCTTTTAGGGACATTAGTTATATTGGTGTACTATTCTATTATGTGGGCGAGAGTTGGAAGGGATCCTAAAAAAGGAAATGTGGTTACGAAATCTAAACCCCCGGAGAATTATTCGCCTGAGGCTTTAAGGTATATAGAACAAATGAAGTTTGATAATAAAGCTTTTACTGTAGCTATAATAAACATGGCTGTAAAGCGTTATCTCAATATAAGGGAAGATGATGGCGTGTATATACTTTCAAGGGGGAATGCGGATAAGGAAGTCCTTTCCAAGGAAGAGAAACGAGTTGCGGAGGCGCTAAGACTTGATGAATTACATGAATTGGAATTAAGTCAGGCAAACCACAGAATAATCGGAAGTGCTGTTGAGGCCTTAACGGCTTCTCTTAAGAAAGACTATGTGAATAGTCACTTTATACTTAACACTAAGTATTTTATGCCCGGAGTAGTTTTCTCTTTGTTTGTAATTATTCTTTCCGGCAGCAAGCAGTTTGGCAAGAATACAGTCCCTTTAATTATATTTTCATTCCTTGGTTTGATGTTTTTGTCTCTAACAGCACGGATATTAAGTTTGTGGAAAAAAACACTGATCGAAAACAGAAAAGAGGGTTCATTTTTATTTGAGAGTACAATCCTTTGTTCTATAGCATTTTTTCTTTTAATGTTCCAAACTATTATTTTTATTAATTTTAGTTTTTATTTGCATATTTATTTTGTTCTTTCGGTATTTTTGATTTTGAGCTTAAATGTTATTTATAACTATCTGTTAAGAGCACCTACTGTTTTAGGAAGAAAAATATTAGATGAGGTAGATGGCTTCAGAATGTATCTTACTTATGAAGAACAAGGACAAAATGGAGGTCTGGATTATATTGAAAAGACCCCGGAGTTGTTCGAAAGGTATCTTCCCTATGCACTGGCGCTTGATGTGGAGGTACAATGGGGGGAGCAGTTTGATTCACTGCTTCAAAAGGCAAAGGAAAGTGGGCACTATGTACCTTCCTGGTACCATGGACCAAAGTGGAGCAGATTTAATGTAGCAAAGTTTGCTTCAAGTCTGGGAAGTTCTTTTTCCAGTGCTGTTTCCTCTTCATCATCGGCACCAAGCTCAAGTTGAAGGAGATATTACGATAGAGCAGGCGAAATTTGGAGAAGGGGATTGGTAATACTTGCAAAAATGCGCCCATATGCGCCCTTTTAAGATAGACATTTGGTAAGGATTAATTTATAATGAAATATGAATTTATAAAATAATTATTGATTCAAGGGGGTTTATATGAAGTATTTAGAAGATGCATTCAAGTTTCTAGGTAAGTTTTTTATATTGATTATACCTCTATTCATTGCTTCTGCTATTCCCAGCATGATTGTTGGCGGCACGAACACTATGGAAATGACAAATAGAATGAATGAATTCAGTGTGTCGATGGCTGAAGGAAGCAGTGATATGCTGCCACAAGAGATATTTGGAATGCTTTTTGAGATTCTACAGCCGTTTTTTATACTGGTAGGTATTTCACTTGCTGTATCTTTGGTGTTATATCTGGTAGTAATGCCTGCTACCTATGGTATGATTAACAAGGCTTTGGCAACAGGTAATGCTAGTTTAAGTGATTTTTTACCCGAGTTAAAGAATAACTTTGTAAAATATATTCTTTTCGGTATTTGTAGTTTTCTAGTCTCCATTATTATAACAATTATTTTAGCAGTTATTATAGCGTTATTTGTCTTCTTGATAATTGCGTTACAGAGCGTATCAACTACTGCTATGGTATTAGGGATTGTTATTGGAGTGTTGATAGGTATTGCAATTATATTATTGCTGATGGCCTTCGGTTTTCTTTTGGTCTACTGGTTTCCTGCAATGGTGGTTGACGACCTTGACGTGGTGGCAGGGTTTAAAAAATCAATTGAAGTTGCAAAATCATATTTTTGGCCTACAGTGGGAATTACGCTGCTTATTTCTATTGCCGGTTCGGTTGCAAATTCAGTATTAGGTTTCTTCGGCATGGTACCTGTTATAGGGGGTATTTTTATAAGCATAGTACCAACTATGATAAGTTTTATTACAACAGTATTTTATATTATGGTTTATAGAGACAAGACAGGAAAGAATGTTAGTGAAGAAGACAATATGCCTGAACTACCCGGTGAATACGTATAAAGCACATTAATGATTTTAAGGGGCCAACTTTTAGTTAGCCCCTTTTTGATGCCTGTATTCTGCTATTAGAAGATCAACCATTCTACCGTAGCTTCTGACTCCGTCTTTTTGCATGTTGGCTTTAAGGTAGGTATTGTTTACTGAAGACGAAATCTCTTGCACGGGAGTCTCGTATTTTTGCCAGTACTTTCTTATAGCTTTAAGATCTCTAACAACGCCTTCACTATAATTCTTGCTCAACTCAAGATATTTATCCCGGTCATACTTGTATAGGGCATTGGTGGCATATGTCATGGCCATAAGGGTCCCGGAGTACCGGAAGTCTTCATCAGGGTGATACTTGCAGGCAAGATATGCTATATAGTTGGCCTCATCTTCTCTTGAAAAACCTTTTTGATGAGCCACTTCGTGGCACGTTGTAAAAGGGAGTGAAGAGTGTGGGATCGATATATTAACATTTGCTTCACCTGTAAATGGAAAATATACACCTTCAATACCAAGGTACGACATTACTTCAGAGAGTAATACACCTTTAGGCCTGCCATAATTACCGTAAAGTGCAGGATAAACATCATCAACTCTTTCATAACCCTTGTACGCACGTTTAAGTGTAGTATTAGTATCAGTAGACAGCTTCATCACGCCGTTATCATTTTCCTCAACCGATTTTCTAAGTTCATTTGCGCTGCTTACCAAGCTTTTACATACTTCTGCCAGCTCTGCCGCAGAAGCAGGCTGTGTATTATAATTTACTATTTGTGAAAAAGGCAGTCTCTGATAATTGATACCCCACAGGATAACAAAAGAAAAGTATATTATGCTTATTGCGGCAAGTGCATTGACTAAGGCCGCAGATAGTAACGGTACTATCCTGGAAGGAGTCTTTACAGCTTTTACCACTGTTTGAACGAGTTTTAAAAGTATAAATATAATAGCCGATATAACCAGTACTTCTCCCACCGATACAGGTATAAATCCTGTAATAAGGCTGAAAAATCTTGCGATTATCCTGTATATACCTTGTGAATAAATGCTTTCTGCAAGATTTGAAGAAGTTGATGAAAAATATAGGAGTAAATACCCAAAGGGTATCAGAAGTATTAAGCTTAACTTTTTTAAGATCTTTTTAAGTTTCATATACCGCACCAGCTTTCCGATACTTAATTTAAAGAGATAGAACTGAAAAACCAAGAAGCCTCTTTCACAGCTTGAAAATAAACAATTCAAAATGATTCCCAGCTGCCTCTTAGGGTCTTATATCTTAGACCTTTTTCAAGGTAGCATAGGAAGGTATCTCTAGGAACATTTATTGCACCCAAGGATTCAAGGTGTTTGGTGTAGACCTGACAGTCTATAAGTACAAACTCTTTTTCAACCAGTTTTTGAGAAAGTGTTATAAAGGCTGTTTTTGAAGCATTATCCATAATAGAGAACATAGATTCACCAAAAAAACATTTTCCCAGTGAAACACCGTAAAGACCTCCAACAAGTGTATCCTCAAACCAGGTTTCAACAGAGTGTGCAAACCCCAATTTATGAAGATTACAGTAGCTTTCTATCATTTCATTGGTAATCCAGGTATTGCTGCTTCTAAGCCTTGAGCACATGGTAATTACATCTCTGAAAGAAGTATCAAAAGTAACCCTGTAAAGATTTTTCCTAAGGCATTTCTGCATGGACTTTGAAACATAAACGTTTTTGGGAAAAAGTATGAACCTTGGGTCAGGTGACCACCATATTATAGGTTCATCCTCTGAAAACCAGGGGAAAATTCCATTGCTGTAAGCAAGAAGAAGACGCTCTGTCGAGAGGTCTCCTCCAATAGCTAACATACCATCCTCATTTGAAAGTGAAGGATGCGGAAACAATAAGTCCTTTGTCAGTCTAAAAATAGGCATCAATCTATCACCTTTACAGCTTTTTACTTATTTTAACCTCACCATCAATAATATCTATTACTGCAGTTCCACCTTTAGAAAGCTCACCGAATAAAACCTCATCCACGAAATAGGTCTTTATTTTGTCCTGTACTATTCTTAAAATTTCACGTGCACCATAAATGGAAGAAAGACCTTTTTCAGCCAGCCACTTATAGCATTTTCTTGTTACCCTAAGTTTTATATTTTTAGCCTTAAGCTTTTCTTCAAACTTTCTTACAGCTTTCTTAGCTATAAGAAGAGCCATATCTTCGTTAATGTGATTAAATACTACAATATCGTCCAGCCTGTTTCTGAACTCTGGTGAAAATATACGTTCAACTTCCTTGGTTATAGTACCTTTATCAATGCTTCTCTTATCAAACCCTATCATAGTCCTTCCAACTTCCCTTGCTCCTGCATTGGAAGTCATTATTAATACGGTATTTCTAAAATCAGCCTTTTTGCCGTTGTTATCCGTAAGAGTAGCATAGTCCATAATCTGAAGAAGCACATTAAAAATATCAGGGTGTGCTTTTTCAATTTCATCAAGAAGCAGCACACAATAAGGGGTCTTTCTTATTGCGTCCGTTAAAAGACCACCTTCCTCATAGCCAACATAGCCTGGAGGTGCACCGATAAGTCTTGCAACTGTATGCTTTTCCTGGTATTCACTCATGTCAAACCTTATAATAGGAATGTCAAGGGCTGAGGACAGCTGCCTTGAAAGCTCCGTTTTACCGACTCCTGTAGGCCCTACGAAGAGAAGTGAAGCCACGGGTTTTTCGTTTTCGTTAAACCCGGCTCTGGATCTCTTTATAGCTCTTACAACAGTATCAACAGCATTATCTTGCCCGAATATTTCAGATTTAAGTCTAATATCCAGATCCTTAAGCTTGGCAATTTCATTACGTGAAACACTTTGCTCCGGAATTCTGGCAATTGAAGAAACTGTGCGCTCAATATCCTTTTCCTTAATAGTGATTACCTTTTCTTCATTTGATGAGTGAAGCCTTACATATGCACCGGTCTCATCAATAACATCTATTGCCTTATCAGGAAGATGTCTGTCCTGGATGTATTTTGCCGAGAGCTCTGCCGCAAGATGAAGCGCCTCGTCAGTGTATTTAACTCTATGAAAATCCTCATATTTTTCCTTAAGACCGGCAAGAATTTTATAAGTGTCTTCAATTGAAGGCTCGGTAACATCAATCTTCTGAAATCTTCTTGACAGTGCCCGGTCCTTTTCAAAGTACTTTTTGTATTCTTCATAGGTGGTAGAACCTATAAAACGCAAGATACCCTGTGTAAGGAAGGGCTTTATTATATTGGACGCATCCATTGCCCCGTCAGAGACAGCACCAGCTCCAACAATTGTATGAATTTCATCTATATAGACAATAGCTTTTTCCTGACTTTGAATTTCATTGAGTACCTTTTTGATACGCTCTTCAAAATCGCCCCTGTATTTTGTTCCGGCTACCAGACTCCCCATATCAAGGTAATAAATTTTACTGCCTTTAAGAGCTTTAGGAACCTTATTTTCTACGATCATTCTGGCCAGACCTTCAGTTATGGCAGTTTTACCTACACCAGGATCACCCAC
>JBMOLK010000179.1:0-10886 GCA_049325575.1 Bacillota bacterium
TAAGAAATAAAATTGAGGCCATTAAAACCTTATTAGAGCAAATGGAAAATCCACAATGTGGAATATTGCCTAAAGTGAAAGATAATTTAAAAGAATTAGTTAAATTATTAAATGGTGATATTCCACACTCTGATTGCCTCCGCTGTTCTTTAGTAGGGTCAGGTCATCCTAACGACCCTACTAAAAAATATTAATTTATCGGGCATATCAAGCCATTTGGTATGCCCCCCTAAGTTAGTAACGGGAGGACATTATGGAATATAGCGTACAAAAAATACTCAATTATTTATATGACCCAGCTACTCAATCATTGAAGTTTAGCGGAAGTGCTTTACCTATTTCACAAGATATTCCTATCGAACGAAGTACACAGGAAATAATAAATTTAGTTTTTGATGAAGCTAATTTACAAATAAGGACTACTTAGGAGGAAAAGAATGTCAACTATGCATAGCGTGCAAAACATATTCAATAAGATTTTCGATGAGACAGCAGGTTCCATTGCCACCTCGGGCGGTGGTGGTGGCGGTGGTGCAACAGATAAAATATATGATGCTGATGGCACTACTCAAATTCAAACACAAGAAACGGCAGCAGAAGAAAAACTACGCTTCGATACCAACGGAGTAGAGCGTATGGTAATAGATAACAATGGTAATGTTTCCATAGGTAGTGTTGATGCTAATCAAAAAGTAACCATTGGTGGCACTCTTAAAGTAAATAGTAATTATATAAGTGTTTTGGATTATTACATTAGTGACACTCCTGCTAACGGAGTTAAAATAAAAACAAACATACCGTTTTCTAATATGAATGGTATGCCTACGATAATTATAGAAGGTTATGCTTACGGAGCAAGTCGCACATGGGGGATTATGCTTAATTGGTATATTTTTGGTGATGCTTTCACGTATTGTTCAGCTTCTTCTTTTGGTGGTCGATTATCCCCAATTAAATTAGCAAGAGAAAATGGAAAAGTAGTTATTTTTATTGATGATAAAGTATATTTTGGCAGATTTACAGTAAGAACATATTGCATAGGTCAAGGTACAAATTCTTCGTGGTATGCAGGATGGACTGTCGCTGATGAAGCAATAACAGGCGATAAAATAATTGATGTTTATTATCATAATAAAGTAGGAGAATTAATAGCAGATAATGGCATTTTAGTAAATGGTAACGTAGGGATAGGAATAGCTCTTCCTGTTTACACATTAGATTTAGTAGATGGGATGCGAGTTAATTGTACTAATTCAAAAATATTTATAACCGGTGATAAAATTAGATTAAAAAATACTAATGTAGGACTTACTACATATCCAAAAATAGAATGGTGCGATGAAAATGATGTGGCACCATTGTACATTGGGGGTGGAGATAAAACAAGTTACATAGAAATGGGTTTGCAGAATAGTAAAAATTTAGTTATAACGGGTGGTAATGTAGGTATAGGTCAAACTCAACCTAATGTTCCTTTACATTTTGCGACTACTCATTCGGATAAAATTCGTTTTTATGGAAACACTTATGGTTTAGCTACAAAAGCTGATGAATTGACTATTTATAAACCTTCTGCTGTTGGATTTGCCATTAGAAGCGATAACCAGAATGGTTCTTGTCCTTTTAAGATAAAATCAGATGGAAAAGTGGGTATTTTAACAGATGACCCACAAGCCTATTTAGATATAAATAAAAAAGACGCATATGGTATCCTTTCTCTTCGTAGTGGTGATGGTTTGTCTGGAAATTTTGGTATAACTCAAATTCGTTTTGGTTATAATAATACACCTGATTATCCACATTTTATAACAACTCGTCATAATGCTGGAAGTGCTGTAGACAATGCTATAGATTTTTATACTTGCGATGGTACATCAGCAGGTGTTTTTCCTACTAACGCAATTCTTGGTTTAACAGTAGAAAATGGACAAGTAGTTGTTGGCGGTGGTGAGCCTGCAGCTACTTTAACGGTTAGTGGTGTAACGGCTTTAAAAGAAGTTGCAGCACCCACCGCAACAGCTAATTATGGCAAATTATATGTAAAAACGGATAGTAGTTTATATTTTATGAGTGATACGGGAGTCGAAACTAATTTAGTTACAAGTTCTATTCCCACTTATATACAGGATGTAGCAGGTACTACTAAGATACAAACAGAAGAGAGTGCGAATGAACAATGTATTCGTTTCGATACTAATGGAGTGCAACGTATGATAATAAATCCCGATGGAAAAATAGGTATCGGAACTGCTACCCCGAACGCTTGTGCTTTAATTGAAATGAATGCTACATCACAAGGACTTTTACTTCCAAGAATGTCTGCCGCACAAAGAGATGCAATTCCATCGCCCATAGCAGGCTTAATGGTCTTTTGTACAGATGATGCTCAGTTCTACGGTTTTAGTGGCGTCAGCTGGGTTATTTTAGGCTGATAAAGGAGTTATGAAATTTTTATAAAAGGAGCTTAAAAATGGGAACCAAATTTGAAATAAATACAACAGGTAAAATAGTTAAATATAAGTCAATGGATGGCGAACCAGCGGGTACAGGAACTCCAAGCGAAGTTAATAAGCAATACTTATATGCCAGAGCAACTCAAGCCCAAACACTTGTACAATATCAACCTATTGTATTTCACCAAGTATCTTTATCCAGTGGCTCTTGTATAAAAGCAAAAGGCAACACGCAATTTTGGTTAAAAGGTGGTCATACTTACAAAATAGAAGCAACCGACAGTTACTCTACGGGTGCCAACTGTTCAAGAGGTTATTTATTTAATACTGTAACTAATGAAAAGATTGTCTGGTATGGCGACCACGGTGTGGGACAATGGATAGGTACTGCTCCAGCATCTGCAATAATATCGTTAGAAATGGATAGCTTAATAAGTCTTAGACCATATGAAGGTTTACAAATAGGCAATGATACTTATAATACTTATCCTTTTATTTCAATAGAAATGTTAGATAAAGATTTTATGTTTGCAAAAGCTAACTTAGTGCAAGGCATTTCAGCTAATAATCCTGTAAGTTTTCATAAAATACAAGCGTCATCGGGAACAAGTATACAACATCCAAATAATACTGATTTTTCTTTAACAGCAAATAAAACTTATGAGATATTATCAGCAACTTGTTGGACAGACTCTGCTTCTCAAACAGGCAGATGGTATCTTTATGATGTAACAAACAGTGTAATGCTTAACACTATGAGACAGAGTCATTTAACAACAGGTTCAAGTGATATTATAAAAACTATAATCAAACCTACAACAAATATAACAATACAAATAAGAACTGGAGTGGATGAAACTCTAGGGGCTATTGATAGTACAGTTGAATTAGTACCTTTTATTTTAATATGCGAAAGAGATGAAACAGATTATTTAATGGCAGAAGCCAACGCAGACCAAAGCGTTGCTGCTGGCGGTGCTATAAATTATCATATAGTATCAGCGTCAGCAGGTACTAAAATATCAAAATTAAGCAATACTCAATTTAGTTTAACGGGTGGTGAAACTTACGAAATTTCAACATCAATCCCTTGGATGAATACGACAAATGATTTTTATATTTATAATGTAACCGATAGTCAAACGATAGAAATGAGAATGGGTACAGGCAGGGGAGGCAATGTAAATAGATTAGGATTTTTAACTGTTCTATTTAAACCTGTTAATAATACAGTTATTGAAGTAAGACTTACGTCAGCAAGTACACAAGTAGGTTATACTAATCCAAATATATATCCTTATATTATAATAAAAGCCTTAAAAAATCTTACAATAACTGAAGAAATAAAATCATATATTTCACAAGGAGACTCAAAAGTTGAAGTAGCGGATGAGACAGGCGGTAATATTTACCTACAAACAGATGGTTCTGAAAGAATGAGAGTAACTTCATCGGGAAATATAGCTATTGGTACAGCCAGTCCAGCATCATCAGCTTTATTAGATTTAACTTCCGTAACAAAGGGACTTTTATTACCCAGATTAACTACAGCTCAAATAAGCGTAATAAGTAGTCCTGTCGCTGGTTTAATAGTTTATGATACTGATGTTAATACGGTAAAATGTTACAATGGGACTTCTTGGATTAGTTTATAAAATAAAATAAAGAAAGGGGGTTTTTTATGGCTGAAAAGGAAAAAGAAAAGGGCGAAATTAAAGTATTGCCCGAAAAGGAAGAGCTTACATCACAACTTACACCACAAGATGTAAGCGTAATTTTACAAATAATAGGACAGTTTCAGACCTCGGTCAATGAGGCTTATGCCCTTCAACCACTTATTGTAAAATTAAACAAAATGGTAAAATAGATTTAGAGGAGGGCATTTGCTCTCCTTTAAGTTTGTTTTGCAAGGAGAAGTAAATGATTAAACTTGAAACACAGCATAATGCAGTAAATCATGTATCTAAATTATTGCAGTCAGTGGAAACAAATAGACAACAAAGAATAATACGCTATAATAAAGCGCGAAATTTATACTTAAATAAAATAGAAAATCCTTATTATCAAAGGCGAGGTAGGATTAATTTACCTATTATTTTAGAAAGTATTCAAATTTTACTTCCATACTTAATGCAATTAATATTACGCTACGATTGGTTTAGTTTAACCAAGGGTGGCGATATAGACGAGATTACTCGCAAAAATGAAGATTTAATAAAGGCTCAATTAAGAGGTGGTGGTTTTAGGCAAGTATTTAAACAAACAATGCTTGACTTATTAATTCAAGGAACAGCAGTTGGTAGAATATTTTGGAATTATGATGAAAATGCCAGAATAGACAGACCTCAACTGGAACGAGTAAATCCTCTTGACTTTTTTATTGACCCAACAGCTAATTCAATAGATGAAGCAACTTGGGTGGCTGAAAGAAAAAATGTTGCAGTAGATAATTTAGACCCAAGCATTTATTTTAATTTAGATACAGTTAAAGGTATAGCCGTAATGGAGGCTAAAGATGAGTATAATCAAACAAGAAATGAAATAACTTTACCTACAAAAAATATAGATATTGTGGAATTTAGAGGATTATATAGTCCTAAGGAGGGAATTAAACCTAAATTTTATAATATTACCGTAGCTGGTGATATGCAACAAAAACATACTTTAATTAGATTTGAAGAAATGGTTTTTCCATTCTTGCCTTATGTTGGTGTTAGTTATATGGAAGATTTGGATGACAATTTTTTTGGATTAAGTTTACCAAAAATCACCGAAAGTCTTGCAATGGAGCTATCTGCCAAAAGGCAACAAACTATTGACTTGATGACAAGAATTTTAAGACACCAATGGTTAAGAAATAGAAATGCAAATATAGATAAAAGTCAATTAAATGACGAACCTAATCAAGTTATAGATACTGATGATATGGCTGGGATAATACCATTGGTACCATCAATAGCAGGTTTACAAGTTGGTTTATTAGACTCGGAAAATGTTAAAGAAGATATAAGAAGTTTAACTGGAGCCACAAGAGCACTTGCAGGAAAACCTTTAGGACAGCGAGCTACCCTTGGAGAAGCCCAGCAAGATTTAGCTCAAGGTGAAAACCGATTAATTATTTTGCAAACTAAAATTGAAGATGAGTTCTTAGAACCTCTTGTAAGAAAATTTTTAGCACTTAATCGTAAATACTTGTTTACTGAGCAAGTTTTAGACACAAGGAATGGTATATATGAAACCATAAAACCTAATGAAATTTTAAATTTTCCAAACATTATAATTAATATCGGAACTTTAAAAACCGTAAGTGACCAGAGAAGATTATTAGAATTGCATCAATTACTAATTAGCGACCCTAATGCAGCGTCCTTAATAAATATGCGTGAATTTTATAGACGTTTACTCGAGAGTCTTAATATAAGGGACATAGATGAGCTATTGAATTTATCTCCAGAGCAAGCTCAACAGCAACTTGCTTTGGCAACCTTAAAACAAAATAATCAACAAATGCCCATAGGTATGCAAAAAGCAAGAGAAGAAATGGGTGGCGGTGCATTTCCGCAATCAGCGGTAGACTTTAATAGTATGTATAGTAGATAGGAGGCTTTATGAAAAAGACGCGAAAAAGTGATTTTGTTAGAAAAATAGCAAAGAGTTCTCAAGAAGGTGTGGGTAGTAAATTATCAAAATTATATAGAACTTGGAAATATCAACGTCATCTAAGAGAGTTAAGACCCGATGAAGAAGAGACAATAAGATTTGAGATGACACCAATGGGTAAATGGAAACGAGTAAAATAAAGAAAGGAGGGAATATGGAATGCCTGCTTTTTTAGAACGAGCAGTAACAAAAATAAAAAGACAAAGCAATGTCGATAATCCATGGGCAGTTGCCATTTCTTCATTTAAGAAGGCAGGTGGAAAGCGTTGGCAATTAATAAAAGCGTGGATGAAAAATCGCAAAAGAAAATAAAATGAAAGGAGAAAAAAATGAGCGACAAGGCTGAACAAAGCACCTCTTCAACAAAAGAGCAAGTGCGTGTAGAACCAAGCCCCGCAGATGAAATGGTTTATGATTTAATCACAGAAGAACAAATAAGAGCAGAATTGGAAGCAGACTCTGATGAGTCCGAAATGACATCCGAAATGACACCCAAAGAGATGTCTGAGGATAACTCTGAAGAACAAGAAGAAGTTGGAGAATTTCTAAAAGAACTCATTAAAAAGAAAGGATTAAAAAATCCTACGATGGAAGATTTGGCAAAAATGGTTATTAATTCTGAAAAGATGATGACCAAGTCAAATCAGAAATCATCCGAACTAAAAGAACTTGTTGAGGAATTGAGAGCTGAAAGAGAAGAAAGGCAAGAGGCATTAAATAAACCCAAAATAATAACTAAAGAAGAGTTTGAGGAAATGATGCAATCTAATCCTCTTGAAACTCTTGATTTTTATTTTCAACAACGTTCTCAAGGTTTAGTAAATAAAATTGCTGATTTAGAAGAAGCTTTAGAAGCCCAAAAAGCCATTAATACAACAGCAGCCAAGTTTAAAGATTTCGAAGAGTATGAAGATGCTATGGTAGAAATCATAGAAAAAAACCCTGCTTTAACACAAATGGAAAATGGGTTAGAGTTTGCTTACAAATTAGCAAAGTATGAGGCAATGAGTGCTAATCAGCAACAACAGAAAACTGCTGAAGCACAAACAAGACAACAAAATGAGCTGAATAAGAAAAAGGCTAATACCTTATCTAAAGGTGTGAAGCCGATAAATTATGACGAAGTTGATGCCGATACATTGGATTTAAAAACATTAGGTGATTTATTAGGAATAGCACCAGAAGATAGGTAAGCTCTTTTTCCAAAGAAAAGAGAGGTGAGATAAGAATGGCAGCACATTTAACGACAGGTTATGCGCAGTTTCAGAAAATGCGACAGACCTATTTTAATAGGAAGTTCCTTGAAGATTTATATCCGTCAGTTATTGCCTTTGAGTACGGAGAAAAACGAACAATGCCAGCTCACGAGGGTGCGACTAAAATGAGACTTTTTAGATACGATAGATTGTCTCCAAGTAGTATTTATGCTCTACCAGAAGGCGGAACGATTGCTAACGAGACAGACATTACCGTATCTCAAATTGAAATCGACCTCGAACAGTTTGGTGCAACAACCAGTTTATCAACCTTACTACAGGAAACTGCTATCGACCCTAAATTAATGAATGTTCAAAAGCAAATGTCCAGAATGGCTTCTGAAGGTGTAGATAATTTTATTTACAATAAATTATTAAAACCTACTCAAGCAGATGCTTGGAAAACATCTCCAACATCAGCAGAAGCACAGGCAGTAATAGACACTGGCACCGATACTTTTGACGTTATTTACGGAGGGGATGCGACCAAATTGGAAGGAGCAGGAGAGGTTGATGCGACTGATGTTATGACTTCCGAGGTAATTAGAAAAGGAACTGCTAAAATGAGGTCTAATGCCTGTCCTGTATATCCAAGCGGAAGTTATGTTTGTTTGGTACATCCAAACATTGCAATGACCTTAACTAAGGATGGCGATTTTATAGCGTGGAACCAGCATAGTAACGCAAAGTTATTCCATAAGGCACAGGTAGGCGAATTGGCAAATGTTATATTCATTTCCAGCCAAAACTGTCCTTCTATAAACAATGGAACGACCAAGGTATATATGAGTTTATTATTAAGCCCCGGAGCTTATGCAATTAATGAACTCGCAACCCGCAAAGGGTTAAAACAAGCTGTTGATTTTATCGTAAAAGAGCCTAATCCTTATGATACTTCCAACCCATTTAATACTTATACTAAAGTATCATTCAAAATATTATTGGGCGTAGGTATTCAGGATAGACGCAAAGGTTTATGGCTGGCAACTGCCAGTTTATTCTAATTGATTTTACCCAGCTCTAAATTTTTTAGGGCTGGGATAAGATTAATTAAAAAGGAGTTAATATGACAACAGTAGCCCAAATACAAGATATGATTGCTAATCTTACACGAGACCAGAATTATAGTAGTACCGGCACAAAAGCACAAGTATCGTTTGATGTGATAAATACCTGTTTGCGGAAAATAACAGATAGTCATAATTGGTATTGGCAAATTAAAGAAAATACTTTTACTACTTCCTCTCAAACATATACTTTTCCTAATAATGTTTCCAAAATATATCAAGACCTTGAAATTCAGAGTAAAGATACAGCGGTAAAAGAAATATCTATAGATGATGCTTTGCTATTAAGTAAATCTTCTTCCGCTAAGGGCATTCCTTGTTATTATTATAAAACTCAATTTTTTAAACTTGGTACCAGTGAAAGTAGTAATACTCCTATAATTATTAAATTCGATAGGGAACCAGATAGTTCCTACACTTTTAATTACTACTATTATTATTCAGTAAATCCTTTTTCGGTAAATACCGAAACAGTTGAAAATAAATTACCTATCGTTGAAGTTTTAAAATATAATTCAGCGAGTATGCTTAAAAGTATTAATGACGAAGATGGCTCCACTTTATTTTTATTCTATCAAGAATTATTAAAATCAGCAAAAAAGGAAGACGAAGAAGCTTGGGCAAGATTTACAACCTTCGGGAAAAAACCTCATAAAGTTGTTAACTATTTCGATAGTCCGTTTTATTCTTGGGAAGAATTAATAGGATAAGGAGGCACCATGCAGAACGAGCAAATAGTTATTAAACTTACAAACATCGAAACGAGATTAGAGGTGGTAGAGGAGAAATTAAAAATAATTATTAATAAGGTTGAATTAAATACTTCTTTTCGGTTGAAGGTTTTAGGAATGGCTGCCTTCATATCAACAATCATAACGGTAATATTTGAATATGTTATTAGATAGGGGGACAAAGGAGTTTAGATATGTCTTTATTAACATATGATTATAAAATTAAAATAGGACAAAATGCAGCACCATATCATACTGTAGCTTCACCTATAGTAGCCATAGGAAGAGAATGTTTTTTACTTAATGATAATTTTAACAATATAGGTATAGGTGATAAAACAGGAAGATTAAATACCGGTTCTAATAATATAATTATCGGACATAATTTGGACACGGATAGCCCTACCGATAGCAATAGAATTATTATAGGAACTAATAATAAAAAAATATTTGAAGTTGATGCTACTGCTGCAACTCCTACCATTAGATTAACAGGAAATTTAGTAGTAACAGGTACTTATCCCGGTGGTGGCGGTGGTGGCGGTGCTTACATTATAGATACCGATGGTGATACAGTAGTCCATACTGAACTTAATGCAGATGAAGATACTATTAGATTAAAAGCAAATAATGTTGAAATAGCAACCATAGATAAGGATAAGGTTGTTTTTAATAAATATATAAAATTAGAGGATAGTCCTCTCTTAAAAGAACAAGGTACTCCAACTACGGTTGGTGGATATGGCAGATTATATGTAAGTAACGTTAATAATAATTTATATTTCTTAGATAGTTTAGGTGTATCTCACGATTTAATGCCTGCTTCAGGACTCGATTGGACAATAGACCAAGGTGTAAATAATATACATACAAACAATTTAATCGTTGGAGAAATTGACCATAATTCTTTATTAAATTACGAAGCAAATAGACATTACCAATTAGATGACTCACAAACAACTGCGACTAATTTATGGTCTGCTTCTAAAATTCAAAGTAGTATAACTGCCGCAGGTGGTGTAACTACCTTCAAAAATCTTACCGATACTCCTTCTACCTATAGTGGTTATGCTGGTAAAGCTGTTGCTGTAAAATCCACTGAAGATGGATTAGAGTTTGTATCTTTTCCTGCCAGTGGTGAAGTCATCACTGCTTCTAATGTAGGAACAGGTGCAGGTGTTTTTTATCAAAAATCGGGTGGAAATTTACAATTTAATAGCGTCAAGAGTACAAATTCTTTATTAACAGTAGCCTTAAATGGTACTTCGCACGAAGTGGAACTAACTGTCAATCAAAATGCAATTAGTCATGATGCTTTAGCTGGTTACTCCGCAGACCAACATTTCACTATAGATGATGCTTCAACTACTGCTGTCAATAAGGTATGGTCAGCTCAAAAAACATATAATACAATAATGAGCGGTATTTCCAACAACAAGATATACGATGCTGATAATGATACTAAAATTGAAGTGGAGAAAATAGCAGATGAAGATATAATAAGGTTTAGTACTGGTGGCTCGCAAAGAATGCAGATAGGTAATGCAGGTGTTGTTTTTGAACCTACCGTATCTGTCCAGAGTGGTGCTTATATGGAAGCACAATACTTTCTATGCAAGCTTCAAACAACTGCTCCTTCCACACATGAGGGAGCTATATATTATAATTCCACAGATAAGAAATTTTACGGTTATAACCATACAGGAGCTGTTCAATTAG
>JBMOLK010000180.1:0-10557 GCA_049325575.1 Bacillota bacterium
GTTTTCTCTATCCTTTTTACTGCATCAATTTTAAATTCAACACTATATTGTTTGCTCACCTTGACCATTCCCTTCATGTTTAGTATAACACGAGTTTACCGTGTCTACCAAACGGGGTATGAGGCATTTCGATTCCAATGAAAACTTTAATAGAATTAATATATTTCGTTCTTAGCCTATCAATCTTGTTCAAATAGATCTTCAGCTTATCAAACCCCAAAGAGTATTTATCATCATTGCAGAAGTGGTCAGTTATCCCAACCGCTTCTACCCGATGATTTATAGCATTTAGTATTTTATTTTCCGGCTTGTCAGCCCCATCAGACCATATTGTATGATTGTGTAAGTCCATAACCAAATTGAAATCCAGCATACTCATATCAAACCTTCCTATTGTGACATATGCGTCCAAAACCTACAGTCTCGGGTCTACCGGCTCACTTTCGAGTGCCAGGACTCCAAATACACACTCATGTACTCTATAGAGTGGCTCATTCCTTACAAAACGTTCGAGTGATTCCATTCCAAGCGCAAATTCACGAAGAGCCAACGAGCGCTTCTTTCCAACCGACCTGTTTCTCAATCTCTGAATATTCTCATCCATTGTGTACTCCGGTCCGTAAATAATCCTAAGATATTCTTTTCCACGGCATTTTACAGCCGGCTGCAGCAGTTCTCTGTTATTCTTCATAATAAAGTTGTATGGCTTTACGACCATTCCTTCTCCCCCGGAAGAAGTCAGGTTCTCCCACCACTCAGTACCCTTAGCTATACTTTCTGAGTCAGTAACGTCAACAATGATATGGTTTGTTGCTATAATTAAGCTATCACCCTGAGCACAGTATTTAGCGATGGTATCCATGTGCCATATATGGTTTTTATCTGAATGCACTCTTCCTTCTGTAGCAAGGATATGAAAAGGTGCCAGCTTTAAGTCATCAATAGAATTAACAGGCCAGCAGTATTCCCTATATGCATCCACATACTTGTGCATCAACTCTGTACGTTTGCTGAACCTTTGCAAAAGTGTATTTATATCTGCATTCTGTCCCGAAGTCTGCTTACTCACATCAAAGGAAATAGTTTTATTTGCAGATGCTTGTTCGAGTAGCTTAACGGCTTCATCGAGTGCGACTCTACCGGAAATACCTACAGCCGAGTATTGTTCCTTGAGCAGCATCTGCGCTTTGGCTGACCAGGGCATCAACTCACAGTCAAAACATACCCAATCAGTATCAAAGTCATTCCAGAAGCCTGATTTGTCTAAGACTTTTCTTACTCTGTTAATCAATGCTGCCTCGAGCTCCATACTATCAAAGAAATGTCTTCCAGTACGGGTATAGCATATTCCGGCAGTTCCGTCCACAACTCCGAACCTTTTTGCTGCTGCCTGGCTGTCTTTACATACGGTCACCACTGCACGGGAACCCATATGCTTCTGTTCACACACTACCTTATCTACTCCTCGCGTACGGAAGTACGAAAATGCCTCTGCAGGGTGTTCCAGCATTCCTTCTTCCTTACTGGTTTCGCTTGGCGACATAGTAGGTGGTAAATATATAAGCCAATGTGGGTCAGCAGCAAACCTGCTCATTACCTCTAAAGCAGCAATAGAGTTTTCCTCCTGTATGGTAATGTTGTTGTACAGTCTGGTTCCGATAATCCTCTTTCCCAGAACATCATTTATATCCAGGATGTCATTATCTCCCCTTGCTTCAAAACTATCAACCTTAACTTCTTCAGGAAGGAAAGGCTTCGCTGGCTCATAATAGGTTTTTAAGGCCTTGACCTCCACAAATTCTCTTTCTGGATACCGATAGGCCGTTAATTTTCCCCCAAAAACACATCCGGTATCAATGTTGATTGTATTGTTCGTCTTTAAAATTTCGGCCTGTGGGGTATGCCCATAGACAACCGTAGCCTTACCGCGGTAATCAGAAGCCCAATCATATCTTACAGGTAAGCCATATTCATCGGTTTCACCCGTAGTCTCTCCATAAAGTGCAAATTCCCTTACCTTACCTGAGCCTCTACCCTGAAGCTCTTCTTTCATCCCGGCATGGGCCACAACGAGCTTTCCATCATCCAGTACATAGTGACTTACGAGGCCATCAATAAAGGCTTTCACTTCTTCAATAAATTCGGGAGGCTCATTTTCAAGCTGCTCCAAAGTTTTATCCAAACCATGAGTGATCTGAACATTACTCCCCTTAAGCTTCTTTAAAAGCTTGATATCATGGTTGCCTGGTACACAAAGCGCACTACCCGATTTAACCATACTCATAACAAGTTTCAACACTTCAGTAATTCCGGGGCCACGGTCTACTAAGTCACCAAGGAACAACGCTTTTCTTCCTTCAGGATGTGTTACCCTGTAATTGCTTTCAGCGTCATCTGCAACTTTCTCAACACCGTATCCCAATTTCTCAAGCAGCATCTTTAGCTCATCATAGCAGCCGTGAATATCACCTATAATATCGAAAGGACCATGCTCAGCTTTCCTGTTATTCCATAAAGGCTGTCTTTCAAACTCAACCTGCTCGACATCTTCAGGAGAGTTGAGTACGTACACATACCTGAAGCCTTCCTTCTGCAGTCCTCTGATTGACTTTCTGAGCTGCTGGGTATGATTTCTTATTACGTGCTCTCCTACCTGCCTGTCAGTTCTACTTTTATTCCTTTCCTGGCATACCTTTTCCGGAAGGTTAAATACTACAGCCACAGGAAGACAGTGATAATTTCTGGCAAGCTGTACAAGGGGCTTTCTTGCAGCTTCCTGCACATTTGTAGCATCAACAACCGTAAGGTTTCCTAGCTGCAGCCTTTTTGAGGCTATATAATGCAGGACTTCAAACGCAGTATTAGTAACTGTCTGATCGTTATCGTCATCAGACACCAGCCCTCTGCAGAAGTCTGATGATATTACCTCTGTCAGCTTGAAGTGCTTCTTGGCAAAAGTGGACTTACCACAGCCTGAAGAACCTATTAATACTATTAAGGATAACTCTGGTACAGTTAATTTCATAAGTTTTTCACCTGTTTCTTTTTAATTATTTCTTTTCTCAACTCGTTTATTTTTTTGATTATAATTTTTCTCTTTGTATTTGATATTGTATTAAGCTTTTCCTCAGCTGCATTCAATTCTCCTATTTCAATAATTGCCTTCACCTGATATAAAACGATTCTATCTCTATGCCAGAATTTCGTTGATAGCCTCAATGCATGTTCTGATACTTTTAAAAGCTTTTTCCACTCAGATTGTTCAAAATAGATTTCACTTAATATATACCAGGCATCAAATTCATCCATACTAATAGAAAGTACTTTTTTTGCAATTTTTTCTGCCTCTGTGTATTTCTCTTGGTGTACAAAAGTATCAGCTTTAAGGGTTAGCGCTTCAATATTTTTAGGATCTAATTCCAAAATAGTTTCAATAATGTCTAAAGCCCTATCATATAAATCAGCATAATGAAAACCTCTTGCTAAATTAATTCTAGCTTCAGCTGTTGGTTTTCCTTCATAGATTTCCTTAACAAAATCGAAGAAATATTCATTTTCGGCAAAAGCTATCTTAACCAACCCGTTTTTCAATGTCTTTCTTGGATCTCCAGCCAATATAGAAAGTGGAAGCCTTATCCCAACATTTCTTAACACCCATTCATTTAACTCATTTATTTCTTCCTTATATGTCTCTTCTATATAAGGAAGAATAACGTCACAAAGCCACTTATGCTCAATACTTTCTGCATATGCCTCAATTTTATCTCTGTTTCTATCAAGCCACCTGCCCCTTCCCATTCTGGACTGAAAATCGAAATGATGGGACAGCTCATGTGCTAAAGTCATGAACATATATATCTTTAAACATACATTCCACATTTTAAAATCAGGAATATTTTTATATACATAAGAGTAAATCTCAATAATTTTTTCTTTTGATGTATAAATACCTAGTACCTTTGGCTGAAAAACTCCTGGAAGAATTTCAAATCCTGGCCTCCCTGTATATGGGTCGGGGTCTGGCAATTCGTCATATTCCTTCTCCTTACCATATCCGAATTTTAGCTCTATACACTTTAAACCATCTACAATCCCTTGTGGCAACCGTATTAAAATATCTCTGATGTCTTTTTCAGTTATTGGATAGTGTACAAACTCACTCTCATCATAAATATGAATAGGTATAGAATCAGGAGCAGTGCTTACATATAATGAATCAAGTGTTCGTTGCTGTATGATTTGTCTTTTTATTTGCCTTTTTTTCGTTAGATCGTCATACATTTTATCTAATTTTTGTGGGTCTTCCTTAACTTTTTTTGCCTTTTGCTTTTTGTGCTCCTTTATAAAACTTGCCCAAGTTGTATGAATACTTCTAGACATTTAAACCTCCAAACCTTCGCTATTACTAAATCAGTGAGAATACTCCCATCTGTGTAGGGCTTCCGAATTCATTATCGACGTCACCTATTTGTACAAATCTCACATTATATCCGTAGTTCTCGGCAACCTTAACTGCCCACATTTCAAACTCCCTACGGCTCCACTCAAAACGATGATCCCTGTGGCGCATATCTCCCTCAAAGAGATTTGAATAATGCATGTTATATTCTTTGTTTGGAGTAGATACTATGGCAGTTTGCGGCCTTGCAAACTTAAAAAGTACCTTTTCAAAGGCTGCTAGTCTATTCTCATCAAGGTGCTCTATAACCTCTATAACTGTTGCTACTGTTCTCACAGAAAAGCCAATAACATCCTTCATTTTAAACAATATCATTTCGATGAAATCTGGATCTATATCATTAACATCTTCGAATTTTTTGTACTTTTTATATCTGGCTGATAGTTTAATTTCTTCCATTCTTTCCACTCCACACAACGATTATAATTTTTCTGTCTCAATTGAATATTTTCGACATTTGAGATTATTTTCCTCCTATAATATTCATCAAACAATAAATATAAATTTATCCTATATAGATTACTCCACCAATACGAATCTATTGTTGGAGTACTTCAAGTTGAAGCCTTTGACAGGAATTCAAGAGTAATTCAATAATAAAACTATTATTGTTAAAAGGTTTGAACACCCCTAAAGAAAGTGAACACCCCTTGCACCCTTTTGAACACCCCTGTTCACTTCTACCTTATTTTTACATTTAACTAGTGAAAATCCAAAGGAAAGAAGCCTCATTTTTACCCATAAAAACAACGAAAGCCACTGAAATCAGTGGCTTTGCATTGTATTAAAATTATAGTTCTTATTTGGTGGAGGCGACGGGAGTCGAACCCGTGTCCGAAACCATCTCCACAAGAGCTTCTCCGGGTGCAGCCCTCATTTTAAAATTCCCTCAACCTAACGCCCAAGGGCAGGCTTTAGATATCGGTATCCTTTAAAATCCGTCGCAGATCAAGGCTACTACTGCGATAGTTCTAGCATTTAACCTTCCCGTGCAAAAGGCCTGACTTAATGACGCCAGCTACCCAAGGTGCAGGAACCCTGGACTGACGGGCCGCCTATTAGGCAGCAGCTAAAGCGAAATTATCGTTTTTAGCGTTTATTTTTAGTTTCTCGTTTTTTAAGAGGCCAACGAGAATCCTCTACCCGCTACTCAAGTCTCAACAATCCCGTCGAAACCTTTACGCCCCCATGTATAAATATTAAGTTTTCAATCTTTAGACCCATATATCATTATCTAAAGTTTTCTTTAAGCCTTCTGTCAATTTCTCTCTGGGCATCCTTCTTTGCAATATCTTCCCTCTTGTCGTAAAGCTTTTTACCTTTACCGATACCCAGCTCAACCTTTACCTTACCTTTCTTGAAATAAATCTCAAGAGGTACCAGTGTCATTCCCTTCTGCTGAATATAGCCTATAAGCTTATTTATCTCAAACCTGTGCAGAAGAAGCTTTCTGTCCCTCAAAGGGTCCTTGTTGAATATATTCCCCTGCTCGTAGGGACTTATATGCATCCCCTGAATGAATACTTCACCGTTTTTGACATTGGCATAGCTGTCCTTGAAGCTGACCTTGCCGGCCCTAATTGACTTGACTTCGGTACCTGACAAGACAATACCTGCTTCAATGGTCTGTTCAATAAAATAGTCATGCCTCGCTTTTTTATTTTGCGCTACAACCTTTTTTGCTTCCTTTACCATTATATTACCGCCTGTCAAAATAACGTTACCAATTAACCCGATAAAAAATAACCCTTCCCAGAGAAAGGGTATCTATCAATACATATTTATCATGCCTACTTATTATACCACTTTTATTTCTCATGTCAAGGCCCTTGAAAAAGGGACAATCCACATGGCGGAAGCATTGAGTCTATTTAATATAAATTACAATTATGTAAAACGGTGGATACGCTACATTATATGAATTATCCTTGAAAAATAATGAAATATTATAACTGTACAATAAAATTAAAACAGGCGGTAAGCGAAATGAGAACGTTTTCTCCTAAAAAGAATAAAAACAATAATAAAAAATTAGACGATAATACTCTGACAGATAATTTAAGCAATAATGTAAATATGTTTAAAGATATCTTCTCATACCCCACAAATATGGACTTTATTGTACGTGAAATATATGTAAATGGGCTAAACAAAAAAGGTGCAGTATTGTTTTTGGATGTAATGATAGATAACGACCGCCTGGAAAAACACGTAATAAGCCCATTGATAGACACGGACTTTAATGATGCAAACAAAACACTTAACGATTTGACCGATAAAATACTTCGTGCTTCAAAGGTTGAAAAGAGATCTGTTTTTAAAGACGCAATCGAAGATATAACACAGGGTAAAGCGGTAGTCCTGGTTGATAGTTATAAGGAAGTCTTATCAATTGAGCTGATAGGTTATAAGCATAGGAGTGTAGAATCAACACAAATTGAAAATGTTATAAAAGGTCCTAAGGAAGCCTTTACAGAATCTAATCAAGTAAACCGTTCCTTGATTAGAAAATATTTAAAAAATGAGAACCTTGTTACCGAGAGAATACCCGTTGGCGAAAAAAACCTAACAGACATTTCCATGCTATATTTAAAGGATATTGCAGACCCGGAACTGGTCAAAAGTGTAAGGGAAAGAATTAGACAAATTAAGGCAGATGGAGTTCAAAACATTACCTTACTTGAACAACACATCGAAGAAAGGCCTTATTCACTGGTCCCTACCCTTTTATATACAGAGAGGCCCGATCGTGCCGTTGCCTTCTTAAATGAAGGGCACATAGTTTTGCTGGACCAATCCCCTGCATGTCTGGTTTTACCGGTCACATTCTGGTCACTTTTCCATTCATCGGAGGACCAATACTCGAGATGGGCATATGCAAATTTTATGCGTATCATCCGCTTCATCTCATTCCTCATTACCCTCCTGACACCTGCAATATATGTTGGAATGATAAACTATCATGCCGCTCTAATACCAACGGATCTCTTGCTGTCAATTGCAGCCAGTAGAGAAGTATTACCTTTTCCCGGAATTATAGAAGTTCTGCTGATGGAAATCTCTTTTGAAATACTAAGGGAAGCCGGTGTCCGGATACCTAAGACTATAGGCGCTGCTATAAGTATTGTGGGTGTGCTGATTCTTGGTGAAGCAGCAGTAGAGGCAAATATCGTAAGCCCTATAATGGTTATCATCATATCTATTACAGGGTTGTCTTCCTTTGCAATCCCTGAAACCAGCACAAATTATATGATACGTTTAGCCAGGTTCGTTTTCCTGGCATCAGCCATCTTTATAGGATTCCTTGGTATTGCAATATGCCTCGTAGCAAGCGTAGCTTATCTTTGCTCCATAAAGTCCTTTGGTGTTTCGTTTCTATCGCCTTACGCACCTTATTATCCCTCTTCAAGAGATATGATTTTCCGGTCTCCAATATGGAAGCAGTGGCTCCGCCCGTTTAATATAAGTCCGCAGGATAAAGTAAGGGTGGGTAGAAAAGGAGGGACTACACAATGATTGAAAGTACAGATAGGAAAATAGGTACAAGGGAGCTGACAGCGCTTCTTATTATCAGTATCTCTTACAAGATAGCGGATATGACACCTATAACCCTTTTTAAGGAAGGACAAAACGCTGCATGGATGATGCCAGTTATATCTGCCCTAATTATGCTTATTCCTTTTTTTGCCCTTTTATCCCTTCTTAAAAAATACGAGAACAAAGGATTGATTGATTTAATATATTTATTGGCGGGTAAATATATAGGCTTTATAATTAGTATAGCCATATTTGCAGTTACCTTTGCGGAAACCGTCCTCAACAGCAGAAACTTTGTGGATATTCAGAATGCATTGTTTTATTCTAATACACCCACTATTGCAATATATATATTAGTTACTGCAGGCTGTTTTTTCGTTGCAAGCCGGGGATTTGAGGTTATTGCCGGGATCAGCAGAATTTTTATCCCTGTAATAGGATTAGTGATTATACTTCTTATTATCCTTGCATGGAAAGATGCTAATTTTTCATATCTATTTCCTATTGCCGGCCCAGGTCCTTTAGAATTATTGAAGGGTTCCTTTAAGAACAGCTTTATTCTATGGGAGCTGTTTATATTTACCACATTCTTTTCCTTTTCAAGGAATTATAAGAGCTTTAAAAAAGCAAGCCTTTTAGGCCTGGTGGTTGGCATTTTTGTAATTTCTCTTTTTATTATTATATATACAGGCATATATGACTATCCTGGGGTTGAAGAGCTTGCCTTTCCTTTTCAGAAACTTAAATTTTACGTTAACATCGGCAGATTTTTCAGAAATATCGAAGCCTTCTTCTTATTCTTTTGGATTATTGGGTTTGTTATCCGTTTCTCAGCTTATTTATACTTAAGCACCGCTATTTTTGCACACTCTTTGAGGTTAAAGGAATTTGAGCCGTTGTTATTACCCATGGCAGGATTAACAATACTTCTGGGTATGATTCCGCCCAACTCTATAAAAGCCATATTGGTATTAAGAGAAAATATTGTATTTAATGGAAGCTTCATATTGTTTTTCTTCCTGCCTCCGATATTATGGGGGATTTCAAAACTGAAGGGAGATTATAAAAGATGAAAATAGGTTTTTCCTTGATGGCATGGCTTAAATATAGCTTATTAACTGCTGCTATTTTATTAATATTTACAGGCTGCTGGGATAGAATTGAGGTAGAAGAACAAGCGTATGTTGTGAATATCGGTTTGGATAAAGGCGAAGGTAACAGTGTAGAGGTAACCTTTGAAATTGCCAATCCGGAAGCTACAGGTCCAAAAGCAGCAGCTGCAGGCGATAAGGAACAGAAGTCTGAAGTACTCACCTTAAGAGCACCTGATATAATATCAGCCAGAGAAATGGCCGGTGTATCAGTAGCAAAAAGACCCACCCTTACTCAGGCTAGAAATCTTATTGTAAGTGAGGAGATAGCAAAGACAGAAAACTTTTTTACGCTCATCAGGGAAGCAGTAAGGGATAAAGAAATCAACAGGGACGTTTTCCTCATTATATCCCAGGGGAAAGCGGCGGAATTTATCCGGAAGAATAAGCCTCAACTTGAGACAAGAGCTCATAAGTTTTATGACCTTATGGCAAGAAGATGGCGTGAAACAGGCTATGTGCCGATATCAACCATTCATAGGTATCTTAGGTCCGCGGAAGGAGAAGAAGACTTATTTCTTGGTGTCTACGGAACCACAGAAAAAAGCCTGCCTAAAGAAAACGGTCGCGAAGCCGATTACCTGGCAGGACAGGTTGATAAGGAAGGCGGAAATGAAACACAGATGATTGGTTCGGCAGTATTTAGAGAGGGAAAGATGGTAGGTAAACTTACCGGTGAGGAAACCAGACTGGCTCACCTGATGCAACCTATCTTCAGTAACAGCTCCATGTTTGTTACTTTTCGCGACCCCATTTCGGAAGAACATAGAATTACAGCAAGACTGGTAAAACATGAAAAGACAAAGGCAAGAGTAAATATACGTAGTGGCAAAACCGAAATTAATGTTGAAGCACCGGTTATAATCGATGTGCTAACCATTAGCAGCAAAATTGACTACATTGAAGATCTGACAAAACAGAAAATACTTGAAAAATCCATAGAAGACGAATTAAATAATCAAGCGGCAAGCCTGATAAGCAAAACTCAAAACGAGCTTAAAGGTGACCCTTTTTTCTGGTCATTGGATGCAAGAAAGAAATTTTGGACCTGGAAAGATTTTAAGAGTTTCAGCTGGAAGAAGAGTTACCCTAATGCAAAAGTCCTGGTAAGCTTCAATGTGACTATAAGGGGTTTTGGTAAACAGACAAAACCGTCTTGATTATAATGAAAGTAGGGATTGATAATATGTCGTGGTTATTTATGATATTTCCTTTATATCTGACATACTATACTTTGATGTACGCAAAACTTGTATGGAAGGAAGGAAGAAAACTGGCAAGTACAGTTATCGCTCTATTGGCGTTTAGTCTTACAGCCTTATCCATATGGTTGAAAGTCAGGAATTGACCCATTGAAGTATTTATATAGTAATATGGTACCGTAATCGCATGAGTAGGACATTAAGAATA
>JBMOLK010000181.1:0-10239 GCA_049325575.1 Bacillota bacterium
GGCACCTGGCCTGTGCTTCCTATATTTAATCTTCTTCAAAACCTGGGAAGTGTAGATGAAAAAGATATGTTCAACACCTTCAACATGGGTATAGGCATGGCTATAGCAGTAGATAGGGAAATTGCCGGAGAGGTTCTAAAGTACCTCAATAAGGATAGGGAACATGCCTATATGATCGGAGAGATAGTAAAAGGAAAGGCCGAGGTAGAGCTATGCTAAAGGTTGGAGTTCTGGTTTCGGGAGGGGGAACAAACCTTCAGGCAGTTATTGACAAGATTGAGAGCGGATATATTAAGGACTGTTCAATTGTTACCGTAGTTTCAAGCAGGCCTGGTGTATATGCCCTTGAAAGAGCAAAAAAGCACGGTATTCAGGGGACTTGTATTACGAGAAAGGATTATTTAACTATAGAAGATTATGATGAGGCTCTAATTAAGCATTTTGAAAGCCTAGAAGTGGACCTTGTAATAATGGCAGGTTTTTTATCCATCCTGGGTGAGAGTTTTGTAAAGCGGTATCAAAACAGGATTATTAATGTTCATCCGGCCTTGATACCATCTTTTTGCGGTAAAGGGTATTATGGCATCATACCTCATGAAAAGGCTTTAGAATACGGGGTAAAGGTTACCGGTGCAACAGTGCATTTTGTTGAACTGGAGGCGGATGCCGGCCCTATAATATTACAGAAGGCCGTGTACATAAAAGATGATGATACTCCAGAAACCTTACAAAAAAGAGTTATGGAGGAAGCGGAGTGGGATATACTTCCACGGGCAATAAAGCTTTTCGCGGAAAGAAGGCTTATACTGGAAGGAAGAAAAGTGAAGATAAAGGATATTTGACTTTAAAATATTACTAAAAAGGAGTGATACTGTGATTAAGCGTGCATTAATAAGTGTGTCGGATAAGACAGGAATTATTGAATTGGCAAAAGAGCTTAATGACATCGGAGTTGAGATAATTTCTACAGGAGGAACCGCAAAGACTCTAAGTGATAATGGAATAAAAGTAATTAATATTTCCGATGTTACCGGTTTTCCGGAGTGTCTTGATGGCAGGGTTAAGACTCTTCACCCAAAAGTTCACGGGGGACTTCTTGCTATAAGGAATAACCCAGAGCATATGAATCAGATTAAGGAGCTTGGGATAGAGACAATAGACATGGTTATAATTAACCTCTATCCTTTCAAACAGACAATATTAAAAGGGCATATTGAACTGGAAGAAGCCATCGAAAATATTGATATAGGCGGACCTACAATGCTTCGTGCAGCAGCCAAGAATTATCAGGATGTGGTTGTCATAGTAGATCCTTCAGATTATAAGATGGTACTTGATGAACTTAAGTCCTCTAAGGAAATTTCTGTAAAGACTAAATTCAAGCTTGCTTATAAAGTATTTGAGCATACAAGCCATTATGATACCCTGATTGCAAAGTACCTAAGAGACAAAATAGGAGAAGAGGCTTTCCCCGAAACACTTTCGCTTACTTTTGAAAAGGTTCAGGATATGAGATATGGCGAAAATCCACACCAGAAAGCTGTGTTTTATAAGGAAATCGGGGCAAATATCGGCTGCATTACAGCTTCAAAACAGCTTCATGGGAAGGAATTGTCATACAATAATATAAACGATGCCAATGGTGCTCTTGAGCTTCTAAAAGAGTATGATGAACCTGCTGTGGTTGCTGTAAAGCATGCAAATCCATGTGGAGTTGCCAGTGCGGACTGTATATATGAAGCTTATGTAAAAACATATGAAGCTGATCCAGTATCAATATTCGGAGGTATTGTTGCAGCAAACAGGGAGATTGACGGCAAGACCGCAGGGGAGATAAATAAAATATTTGTTGAGATAGTCATAGCTCCTTCTTTTACCGAAGAGGCACTTGCGGTACTTACACAAAAGAAAAATATAAGGCTGCTTCAGCTTGACAATATTTCAGCCAAACTGCCTGCCGGAACCTTCGATATGAAAAAGGTGGCAGGGGGATTGTTGGTTCAGAACTATAACAACGAACTTCTTAATACTGATGATATTAAGTGTGTGACAGAAAAGAAGCCGACAAAAGAAGAGATGGAAGACCTGATATTTGCCATGAAAGTGGTTAAACATACCAAATCCAACGGCATAGCTCTGGCAAAGAATAAACAGTCAATAGGAGTCGGACCTGGGCAAACCAACAGGATCATGGCTGCAAAAATTGCAATAGAATATGGCGGAGAGCGCTGCAAAGGAGCAGTTCTTGCTTCCGATGCTTTCTTCCCGTTCCCTGACTGTGTTGAAGCAGCAGCTGCTGCAGGTATAACAGCAATTATCCAGCCAGGAGGGTCTTTGAATGACCAGAAATCCATAGATGCTTGTAATCAATATGGAATTGCAATGGTGTTTACAGGAATGAGACACTTTAAGCATTAGTATAAAGGCAGGTTAAGATTAAGCACCTTAAGGGGTCAGAACCTTCAGGTGCTTATATTGTGTTTTTTAATATACTATTAAGCCAGGTATTGTGTTATTATTTATTATAGGATTTTTTACTGGCTTTGAAGCTTTATGGAAGTAACATGCTTCACAGTTCCAGGTTTAGTCATAGAAACTGAAGGAGTGATAGAATGAAAGTACTTGTCGTTGGGAGTGGAGGGCGTGAACACACGCTTGTATGGAAAATAGCACAAAGTTCTCTTGTGGAGAAATTATACTGTGCCCCGGGTAATGGAGGTATTTCTTCAATAGCCGAATGTGTACCTGTAAAAGCTATGGATATAGAGGGAATGGTCAAGTTTTCAAAAGAAAACAGTATTGATATGGTGGTGGTTGCACCGGATGACCCATTGGCTGCAGGTATGGTAGATGCTTTGGAGGCTTCCGGTATTAGAGCATTTGGACCAAGAAAGAATGCTGCTGTTATAGAAGGCAGCAAGTCCTTTGCTAAAGACCTTATGAAGAAATATAATATACCTACAGCAATGTATGAGGTTTTTGATAATAGCAGAGATGCTGTAGAATATTTAAAAAAGCAGCAATATCCTATTGTTGTTAAAGCTGACGGACTGGCCCTTGGTAAAGGGGTAATAATTGCCCAGAACTTTGAAGAGGCACGGGATGCAGTAATAGAAATTATGGATAATAAGGCATTTGGAGATGCAGGAAACAAGGTTGTAGTTGAGGAATTCCTATTTGGCCCGGAAGTGTCAGTGCTTGCCTTTACAGATGGTAAAACGGTAAAACCTATGGTAAGTTCACAGGATCATAAAAGGGCTCTTGATAATGATGAGGGACTTAATACCGGAGGTATGGGTACATTTTCACCAAGCAGGATATATACACCCCAAATGGCCGAATATTGTATGGAGAAAATCTATAAACCTACAATTGAAGCTATGAATGAAGAGGGAAGAAAGTTTAAAGGTGTACTGTATTTTGGACTTATTATTACAAAAGACGGGCCCAAGGTTCTTGAATATAATGCCAGATTTGGTGATCCGGAGACACAGGTTGTACTGCCAAGACTTGAGAGTGACATACTTGAGATATTTAATGCTGTTATTGATGAAAAACTGGATGAAATAGAAATAAACTGGGATAATAATGCTTGTGTATGTGTTATTCTGGCTTCGGGAGGATATCCGCAGAAGTACGAGACAGGGTTTGAAATAATGGGAATTAACGATGCGGAAAGGGATATAAACACTGTTGTATTCCATGCAGGTACAAAGCGGGAAAATGGAAAATACTATACAGCCGGGGGCAGGGTACTTGGGGTAACAGCTTTGGAAAGCAGCCTGGATATGGCCATCAAGAAGGCTTACCAGGGAGTATCTAAAATAAGGTTTGAGGGAATGCATTATAGAAAAGATATAGGAGTTAAATAAAGGATATATTCTTTTTCTGTAGAATTTCTTAAGAGATATTTTTTATAGTTTTACATTGGTTCGATCCTTTAAAGTATTGACTTTCTATAATATAAAAATGGAGCTGATCTGATGGGAAGTAAGTATATATGTTTGGATATAGGTGGGACAAAGGTTCTGGGTGCGGTATTCGATGAAAAGAACAATATTGTTTTCAAGGTAAAAAAGAAAACAAGAGTTGAAAAAGGAATGGAAAAAATTGAAGAAAAAATAGTTAATGTGGTGGAAGACCTTGTTAACGGTTCGGCTGTAAGCTGGAGCGATATCGCTGCCATAGGTGCCGGAGCTCCGGGAGTAATAAACGAAGATACAGGAGAGATAATATTTGCTCCGAATCTTCCATGGAGAAATTATGATATAAAAGGGATTATTGAAAAGAAGTTTAATGTTCCGTTCTTTCTTGGAAATGATGCAAATATGGGGATGCTTGGAGAATGGAAATACGGTGCCGCCGTAAAGAAAGAAAATGTAGTGGGAATTTTTGTTGGTACAGGAATAGGCGGAGGTCTTATCATTAACAACAGGTTGTTTTCAGGACCCAGACATCTTGCCGGTGAACTTGGACATATGGTGCTAAACACAGAGGGCCCGTACTGCAACTGTGGGCAAAGAGGCTGCCTTGAAGCATATGCAGGTAAAGTATCCTTGACGAAAGAAATCAGGGTCCAGATAGAGAGAGGCAGGAAGACAATATTAAAGGATCTGGTGGATGATGATGTATCTGTAATAAAAAGTAAAGCCCTTAAAAAAGCAATAGATGAGAAGGATAGTGTTGCTATTGAGGTTATGGACAGGGCAGTTTACTATCTTGCTGCAGGAACAGGGTCCTTAATAAATATCTTTAACCCCGACATGGTAGTTTTGGGTGGAGGCGTACTTGAGTCCCTTGGTGAGTATATGATGCCTCTTCTAAAGAACTATGTAAAAAGATTTTCTATGCCGGATGTACTGGAAGGAACCGAGATAGTCCAGAGTTTACTTGGGGATGATGCCATCCTTTTTGGAGCACTGGCACTTATAAAGCAGAAGATACAATAGGACTAAATGATAACCAGGCCACAAAAAGGGTAAGATCCTGATCTTAGGATTTTACTCTTTCTTTGTGTATGGGAAAACAGTGTCAAAGTCCTTTATGAAAAAAATATAATATGTTATAATGTTTTTTAGTGCTATGACTAGTGTGTAGTCTGTTTTGCACTCATACAGAAGAGATTATTATAAATGAAGGATGCCTTATGGTAAATAATGTTGATAAGAGAGTAGCTATTTTAGGTGGTACCTTTGACCCTATTCACTACGGGCACTTGGTTATGGCTGAGGTGATAAGAGAGGTATTCAGCTTTGATAAAATAATATTTATGCCTTCAGGTAAACCTCCACATAAGAAGCTGCATAGTGTATCGTATGTGGAGCACAGATTTAACATGGTGTGCAATGCTATAGCAAGTAATCCGTATTTTATCGGATCCAGGATTGAGATAGACAGAAAGGGTTATACTTATACCATAGATACCTTAAGAACACTTGATAAAATGTACGAAGGCAGTGTAAAGCTTCACTATATAATAGGTGCTGATGTACTGCATGACTTGCTGACCTGGAAGAATTATGAAGAAGTATTTGGAATATGTGAATTTATTGCAGCATTAAGACCTGGATATGAAAAGGACGGTTTTGACAGGCAGGCGCAGTATTTGAGGTCCACTTATTCAGCTAAAATACAAGAAGTAAATATACCGCTGATAGATATAGCGTCTACACATATAAGACAGAAAGTAAAGGAAGGTAAGTCTATCAGATACTTGGTTCCGGAAGCTGTAGAAACTTATATAAAGGAAAACAAGTTATATCTTGATGCTTTATAGAGAGGTAAGGAAAGTAATGACAAAGCAAGAAATAAAACTTAAGCTCCAAAACATTTTGACACCTAAAAGATTTACACACTCACTAGGTGTAATGGAAACAGCTGTAAGCCTAGCAGCCCGGTATGGACAGGATGAGGAAAAGGCAGCACTTGCAGGGCTTTTGCATGACTGTGCAAGGGATATTAAAGGCGAGAAAATATTTGAAATGTGCGAGAGATTTAATATAAAGTTTAACGATATAGAACAAATGCAGCCTGAATTGCTTCATGGTCCTATAGGTGCAGCCTTAGCAAGGGAAGAATACGGAATAGAGGATGAGGATATTCTAAGTGCTATATACTGTCATACTACAGGTCGTGAGTATATGAGTGTGCTGGACAAGATAATATTTATTGCAGACTACATAGAACCTGCAAGGGATTTTCCGGGAGTTGATGAGGTTAGAAGAATTGCCTATGAGGATTTGAATAAGTCTATGTTAATATCTCTGGAAAACATAATAAGGCATGTTATATCTAAAGGTGTATTGATTCATCCTGACACAGTTAATGCCAGAAACTGCATATTAAAAGAGAAAATGAGTTAGCTGTTTTGTTAAACCTTTATTTTATGCAAGTTTTTATTCACAAAGCTGCTGTATTAGTGTTATAATTGAAACCAAATATATTTTTATGAAAGGATGGAATGATTTTTGGAATCTAATTTAATGGCTGAAAAGATAGCAGGCATATTGGAGGAAAAAAAGGGTAAAGACTTAAGTACTATAGATATAAAAGATATTTCAATACTGGCGGATTACTTTGTTATATGCAGCGGAACATCCACTACACACATAAAAGCACTTGCTGATGAAGTGGAATTAAAGATGGAGGAGTCAGGTGTTAAAATTCTTCATAAAGAGGGCTATAACAGTGCAAGGTGGATTCTATTGGATTATGGGGCTGTAGTAGTTCATATTTTTCATGAGGAAGACAGAGGCTTTTATAATCTTGAAAGGCTGTGGGCAGACGGCATAATGCAGCATAGATAAGGTTTACATTTGATTTATCCAGTATTTAAGTATATAATTTTAAATTGTTATAAATAACCGGATATAAAAGAAATTTTGGTTAATTTGATCTGGAGGTAGCTTTATGCATTATAACTTTAGAGATATTGAAAAGAATTGGCAAAAAAAGTGGCAGGATGAGAAGACCTTTGCCGTTCAAAAGAGCGATACCAAGAAGAAGTATTATGTTCTTGAGATGTTTCCATATCCATCAGGAAATCTTCATATGGGACATGTAAGAAACTATTCCATAGGTGATGTTGTAGCAAGGTTTAAAAAAATGAACGGGTATAACGTACTTCATCCAATGGGTTGGGACTCCTTTGGATTACCTGCTGAGAATGCTGCCATAAAAAGAGGGATTCATCCTAATGACTGGACATGGTCAAACATTGATAACATGAGAAGGCAGCTAAAAGAGCTGGGAATAAGCTATGATTGGGACAGGGAAGTGGCTACATGCCATCCCGATTATTATAAATGGACACAATGGATGTTCCTGCAGCTATATAAAAATGGTCTTGCCTACAAGAAAAAATCCTATGTTAACTGGTGCCCGTCTTGTGCAACTGTTTTGGCTAATGAGCAGGTTGTAAACGGTGCCTGCGAACGTTGTAAATCAGCTGTAGGTAAAAAGGACTTGGAACAGTGGTTCTTTAAAATAACAAATTATGCTCAAAGACTCCTTAACGATATTGAAAAGCTGCAAGGGTGGCCCGATAAGGTTAAAACAATGCAGCAAAACTGGATCGGCAGGAGTGAAGGTGTTGAGGCAGACTTTAAAGTAGACGGGATGGATAAATCAGTCAGGATATACACTACAAGGCCTGACACCATATTTGGTGTGACCTATATGGTTATAGCACCCGAACATCCTATTGTAAAGGAATTGATCAAAGGTACGGACCAGGAAAAGGTATGCAGTGAATTTATAACAAAAATGCAGTTTTTAAATGAAATTGATAGGACTGCTACCGATGTTGAAAAAGAGGGTGTCTTTACCGGCAGATATGTTGTTAATCCTTTAAATGGTGACAAGGTTCCCCTGTATTTGGCCAACTATGTGCTTGCAGAGTATGGAACCGGTGTTGTCATGGCTGTTCCGGCTCATGACCAGAGGGATTTTGAGTTTGCCAAAAAGTACAATTTGCCTGTAAAAGTGGTTATTCAGCCCGAAGGGCAGGAGCTGGATGCTTCAAAGATGACAGAAGCATTTGTTGAAATAGGTTATCTTGTAAATTCAGGTGAATTTAACGGTGTCAGAAGTGACGAGGCTATAGGAAAAATAATTGACTATATAGAACAAAAGGGCTATGGAGAAAGAAAAATCAACTTTAGACTTAGGGACTGGCTCATATCCAGGCAGAGGTACTGGGGTGCACCTATTCCAATTATATATTGTGACGACTGTGGGTCGGTGCCTGTACCTGAAGAAGACTTGCCGGTTATACTGCCGACAGATGTTAAGTTTACCGGGGTGGGAGAATCTCCGCTTGCTACAAGTGAGTCTTTTATTGGTGCCAAGTGTCCAAAATGCGGTAAAATGGGCAGAAGGGAAATAGATACCATGGACACCTTCGTGTGTTCATCATGGTACTTCTTAAGGTACTGTGACCCATGTAACAGCGAGGCTCCCTTTGATAAGGAAAGCATAAAATATTGGATGCCTGTAGACCAATATATCGGAGGTGTTGAGCACGCTATTCTCCATTTGCTTTATTCCAGGTTCTTTATGAAGGCTCTTTATGATATGGGACATGTATCCTACGATGAACCTTTTACCAACCTTCTTACACAGGGAATGGTGCTTAAGGACGGAGCAAAAATGTCAAAATCTCTGGGTAATGTTGTGAGTCCGGAAGAAATTATTGAAAAGTACGGTGCAGATACTGCAAGACTGTTCATATTGTTTGCTTCTCCGCCGGAAAAGGATTTGGAGTGGAGTGATCAGGGAGTTGAAGGCTGCTACAGGTTTATAAACAGGGTATGGAGAATAATCAATAGTTCTATTGATACAGTAAAAGAAAACAATAAGATTGATGTTTCAAAATTTACAAAAGAGGATAAAGATCTCTGGTTTACTGTCAATAATACTATTAAGCGAGTAACTGACGATATAGGGCAGAGATTTAATTTTAATACTGCTATCAGTGCGGTTATGGAGCTGGTTAATGCATTATACTACTACAACGATAAAGTGGCTGGTGAAAATAAGAATAAAGCTTTAATAAAGGCAGCTATAGAGAATATGATAGTAATGCTTGCTCCATTTATTCCTCATACCACTGAAGAGCTGTGGAAGGCCATAGGAAAAGAAGGCAGCGTACATGACCAGAAGTGGCCTGAATATGATAAGTCTGCACTTGTTAAGGATGAAATTGAGATTGTAGTGCAAATCAATGGGAAAGTAAGAGACAAGATAGTTCTACCAGCGGGCCTTACTGCAAAGCAGATGGAAGAAGAAGCATTAAAGAGTGATAAGATCAAGGAGATAGTAGAAGGCCAAAATGTTGTAAAGGTCATTCCGGTGCCGGGTAAACTTGTCAATATAGTTGTAAAATAAGCATCATATGTAAAAACAAGGGCTGTAAACCTGCAGCCCTTGTTTTATTATTCATAAAAATTATTACAGCCTATAATTTTTAAAGCAGCTATTTATATAGAAAAAATAACTTTAAGAAGCATCAGCTTGTTTTCTCAAGATACCGCTTGATTTTCTTTGTTGTAGTTTTTGCAAACTCATTTTCACGGATATTGATTTCTTGAATTCGTTTGTAAAGAGGCATATTTTTATTTACATGCTTTACTTCCAACTTGATAAGTTTATAAATGTCTTCTTCCAGCGGATTATCTATTTTAAGCTTGGTTTTTATTTCATCAATATCAGGAACTATTTGAGCTATTACTATTGTTTCACCTGATTCCTCATCATCTTTTCCCGATACTAAAGACTCTTTGATATATGGGCTCCTGTTAAGATAAGATTCAACTTCTTCAGGAAAAATATTTTTACCGTTTTTAGTGACAATGACGTTTTTCTTACGTCCTGTTATATATACAAACCCATTTTCATCCATTCGTCCCAGGTCTCCGGTGTAAAGCCAGCCATCTATTATAATTTTTCTTGTAGCGGTTTCATTATTAGAATACCCCAGCATCACATTATCGCCTTTTACGACTATTTCACCAAGACCGTCCTTGTCCGGATTTTCAATTCTTACTTCAACACCAGGCAGCGGAAGACCGATAGAATCATCCCTGTAAAAGTTATCCTGGTTAACCGTCACAATAGGAGAAGCTTCTGTGAGGCCATAACCTTGCAACACAGGTATGCCCATAGACCTAAAACCCTTGGATACACTAGGCTCAATAGCGGCTGCACCTGAAATAACAAGCCTAAGATTTCCTCCAACAT
>JBMOLK010000182.1:0-10158 GCA_049325575.1 Bacillota bacterium
TATGGACCATCTAAAGATTACTCTGGATGAGAATATAGATAAGAGGCTCCTTGAAGTACCAAAGGCAGAAAAAATAATTGACGAGTTTCTTACTCAATATGAAAGATGGTATGAATTAAGAAGTGTACTTCCTGTAATAAGGGATATTCAAAAGTATGTAACCGATTTGGTGGAAGAAAGGGTTGGAGCCAGCTTATCAAAGCTAAAATCGGTGGATGAAGAGGATAAGGAAGTTATAAAGGCAGCAGTGAACGGGATAGTAAATGATATTATGAATAAGTTTGTATACAGTGTAAAGGAATGCGGCAATATGGATGATATTAGCACGTATTTCAGGTGTCTTGATAGTGTGATAAAGGATGAGCAAGATTAAGGAGCAGCGATATGGCTAAGATTTATGTGGTTGGTATAGGGCCCGGGTCTATAGAAGATATGACACCAAGGGCCAGAAAGGCCCTGGAAGATGTAGATGTTATAGTGGGTTATATAAGGTATATAGAACTTATAAAGGATTATTTCCCAGGCAAGAGGCTTGTTGATTCCGGGATGACCAAAGAGGTTGAGCGGTGCAGGCTTGTTCTTGATATGGCTTTGGAGGACTCAAGTGTAGCTCTTATAAGCAGCGGAGACAGCGGTATATACGGTATGGCGGGACTTATGCTGGAAGTGGTTAATAGATCCGGACATGATATACCTGTGGAAGTAATACCGGGTGTTACAGCAGCATCTGCAGCAGCAGCTGTGCTTGGAGCACCGTTGATGCACGATTTTGCAGTAGTAAGCTTAAGTGACCTTATGACTCCCTGGGAGCTTATCAGGGAAAGAATAGAATGTGCAGCAAAAGGAGACTTTGTAGTCTGTCTTTATAATCCAAAAAGCAGGAACAGGAGCGGATATATAAAAGAAGCAAGAGAAATACTCTTAGAGTATAGAAAAGAGTCTACTCCTGTTGGCATTGTAAGAAATGCCGGCAGAAAGGATGAAAGCTCAATTGTTGCCAACCTAGGGAATATGCTTGATTTTGAAATAGATATGTTTACTGTGGTTATTGCAGGAAATTCACAGACGTATATTGAAAAAGGCAGGATTATTACTCCAAGGGGTTATGTGGTATAGGAAGAATGAGAAATATTATTGTTATAGCAGGTACAGGTGATGCAAGAGCCATCATAAGAGAGCTGTTAAAACTTAATATAATGGTTACGGCAACTGTTACAACAGAGTATGGTAGTGAGCTTTTAGAAGAGTGCAGGGAACTTAGTGTGTTAAAAGGAAAGCTTACATCTAAGGAAATGTTGCAGCTTATACACGATACAGGTGCAAAATGCCTTGTGGATGCGTCCCACCCATTTGCAAGGGAGGCTTCAATAAATGCAATTAACGCCTCCAGAGAGGCTGGTATACCGTATATAAGGTATGAGAGGCTGGAGACAAGGATTGAGGATGAGTGTGTTATCAGAGTCGCTAGTTTTGAAGAGGCTGCCAGGAGGACGTTGGAGATAGAGGGTAAAATACTTTTGACCATAGGAAGCAACCACCTGGAGGTATTTACAAAGAGTATTCCGGATTTTAAGAGAAGGCTTTTTGCAAGGGTTCTTCCCGACAGCAAGGTATTGGCAAAATGTGAGTCCTTAGGGTTGTCGCCTGATAACATTATTGCTGTAAAGGGACCATTTTCAGGGGCTATGAACACCGAAATGCTAAAACATTGTGGCGCAAAAATACTTGTGACAAAGGACAGCGGGGAAGCAGGAGGAACACTGCAAAAGATAAAAGCCGCCAGGGAACTGGGTGTATCTGTAATATTGGTTGAGCGGCCGGAGATTGAGTATGGAAATCTGATAAGAGACATGGGTGAGGTTGTAAGATATGTAGAAAGTATATTGAGTTAGCATATTGTACAGCTCTTACTATTTAGATTTATAAAACAGAGTTTCTGGAAGAAACCTGTTTTACAGTGATCGTACTATATTTTAATAGGCAGGTGTGGTTTATGCCCTTTTTTCCATTGTTTGTTGACATAAAAGATAAAAATTGCATATTTATAGGCGGTGGAAAGGTTGCAGCAAGGAAAATAGAGACTCTGGTTGAGTTTGGCGCAAGGATAAGAGTCATAAGCCCTGATGCCGTGGAAACCATAACAAAGCTTAACATGGAGAATAAGCTGGAGTACATTAAGCGCGAATACAGGGGTGGGGACATTGATGGAGCTTTTTTGGTATTTGCCGCTACATCTGATAGAGATCTCAATGAAAGGGTGTACCAGGAGGCTGTAAGAAGGAATATTTTTGTTAATGTGGCTGACTCCCCAAAGGAGTGTACATTCGTATTTCCTTCAATCATAAGCCGTGATGAGCTGGTAATAGGAATATCTACTTCGGGAAGCTATCCAGCCCTGTCAAAAAAAATAAGGATGAAGATTGATGAGATGCTGCCTAAAAGTACCGGGGACTGGTTTGGGGTGCTTAAGGAATATAGAAAAAAGGCGGCAGAGAAGATCAAGGATGAAGAAAAACGGAAGAGGTTTCTGAATGAACTGTTGGATATGGTAATTGATTCACAAGACAATAGAAGTGATATTGAATATAAAATAAAAGGCTTGTTTGAGGTATATAAAAATGAAGAAGAAAATTAGGGTAGGAAGCAGGGAAAGTGCACTTGCAATGACTCAAACAACATGGGTGATCAATGAAATAAAAAAGAAGCATCAAAACCTTGAGTTTGAGATAGTAGGGATCAAAACAAAGGGAGATATGGTACTTGATACAAGACTCGATAAAATAGGCGGCAAGGGACTCTTTATAAAAGAGCTTGAAAACGCACTTATAAATAAAACAATAGATTTTGCTGTTCACAGCCTTAAGGATATGCCCGCCTGTCTTCCGGATGAGCTGGCTATTTCAGCAGTATCAAAAAGAGAAGATCCCAGGGATGCTCTGGTAACATTATCAGGGGCTTGCATAAGTGAACTTGGTAAGGGCGCTGTAATAGGTACCAGCAGTGTAAGAAGGGAAGTACAGATTCACCTTATAAGGCCGGATCTAGAGTTTAAAACCTTAAGGGGAAATGTAAATACCAGACTGGATAAACTATTAAAAAATGAATATGACGCAGTCGTGTTAGCAGCAGCAGGACTTAACAGGCTGGGACTTGGGGATAAGATTGTGCAGTATTTTGACATGGGTATGATGATTCCTGCTGTATGCCAGGGTATACTGGCCATTGAGACCCGGAGGGACGAAGATATAGATTTTCTTCTGGAAAGTGTCCACTGTGAGGAGGCAGCACTTCAGGCAAGGGCGGAGCGTGCTTTTATGATAAGATTAAACGGAGGATGTACTACTCCTATGGCAGCCCATGCCATCACTGAGGGGCAAATGATGAAAATATACGGCATGCTGGCAAGTGAAGACAAGTCAAAAGTTTGCAAGGCTTCTTTGGAAGGAAGTAAGTCTGATGCAGAGAGTCTTGGTATAAAACTTGCAGATACGCTTTATGAGCAAATAAAGTCCGGAGGTAAGCAGCGTTGAATAATAATGGTAAGGTATACATAGTAGGCGTTGGGCCTGGAGATTATAAGCTTATTACTCTAAAGGCCTTGGAATGTATAAAAAAGGCTGACGTGATAGTCTATGACAGGCTTATAGGTTCCAGGATATTAAGCTTTGCAAGAGAAGACGCGAAGAAGGTTTATGTTGGGAAGCTGCCCGACTGCCATGCAGTTCCCCAGGATGAAATAAACAGGCTGATGCTGGAATATGCTAAAAAGGGTAAAACTGTAGCAAGAGTAAAAGGAGGAGACCCTTTTGTATTTGGAAGGGGTGGGGAGGAAGCCCTTTTCCTTCGGGAGAGCGGTATAGATTTCCAGGTGGTTCCCGGTGTAACTTCTGCCATAGCTGTACCTGCATATGCCGGTATACCGGTGACCCATAGGGATTACTGCTCATCCCTGCACATAATTACAGGCCATGAGAGACCCGATAAGGAAGAAAGCAGTATAGACTACAGGGAGCTTGTGGGAGCGGGTGGTACACTGGTGTTCCTAATGGGTGTCAAAAACCTTTCAGGGATAGCCCAAAACCTTATAAAGCACGGCATGGAGGGCAGCACTCCTGCAGCGGTCATTGAAAGAGGGACAACCTTTGACCAAAGGGTGATAAAGGGAACACTTATGGATATTGCAGATAAAGCGAAGTCGGCCAGTGTACATTCCCCGGCTGTTACCATAGTGGGTAGGGTTGTTGGCCTTCAGGAAGATCTGGACTGGTTTTTAAAGGGCAGGCTGGCAGGCAAAAGAATAGTTGTAACTAGAGCAAGGGAGCAGGCCAGCAGGCTTGTTGAAATGATAGAAGAACTTGGTGGAGAGGCAATAGAATTTCCAACTGTCAGGATTGAAAGTCCGGCAGACATTAGCGAATTTGATAAGGCTTTGGAGGATATAAAAGGCTATGATTGGATTGTCTTTACCAGCACAAATGGTGTGAAAGCTTTTTTCCAAAGGCTTAGGAAGAAAGAGATAGATATCAGGACATTGTATGGGATAAGAATTAGTGCTGTGGGACAAGCAACAAAGGAAGAGCTGGGAAAGCTTGGCTTAAACGTTGACTATATGCCGGAAAAGTTTACTACATCAGAACTTTTAAAAGGTATGTTGGATGTTGTAAGGCCTGGTGAAAGGATACTTCTAGCAAGGTCGGATATAGCTGATAAAGAGCTGTCAGAGGGACTTGTAAGGAACGGAAATAAGGTTGACGATATAGCTGTGTACAAGACATGTCCTGTTTTACATGACAGGGAGGAACTATTAAATATGTTTGGGGAAGGGAAAATAGATTTTATAACCTTTACCAGTTCGTCAACTGTTGTGAACTTTATAAATGCTGTAGGCCTGGAGAACATTGATAAAATATCCTCTTCAAGGATTGTGTGCATCGGCCCGGTTACTGCCAGGACTGCCATAGAAAGCGGTCTTAAGGTGGCAGCAGTAGCAGATAGGCATACCATAGACGGGCTTTTGGATAAGCTTATTGAGATATGTTGACAGTAGTCGTTAGATTGGAGGTTCGGTATGGATATTATTAAGAGGCCCAGAAGATTAAGGTCAAGTGAGCAAATAAGGAATCTTGTGAGGGAAACACTTGTCACCAGAGATGATCTTATATATCCTTTGTTTGTAGTTGAAGGCAAGGGAATAAAAAATGAGGTATCCTCCATGCCTGGAGTATATCAGCTTTCTATAGACAATCTTTTGAAGGAACTGGAAGAAGTAAGCAGGGCGGAAATCAATGGGGTGCTTCTATTTGGTATTCCTGATAAAAAGGACGAGAAAGGTACAGGAGCGTATGCTGATGATGGCATAATCCAGAGGGCTTTAAGGGAAGCCAAAAAGGAATTCCCGCAGCTTCTTCTGATTGCAGATGTATGCCTTTGTGAGTATACAAGCCATGGGCACTGCGGTGTTATTGACAAAAGCAGAGTCCTGAATGATGAGACCCTAAAGCTAATTGCAAAGTCTTCTTTAAGCTATGCACAGGCGGGTGCAGATATAATAGCTCCTTCCGACATGATGGATGGAAGAGTCAGGGCAATTAGAAAGGTTCTTGACGAGAATAATTTTTCCGATAGGGCAATAATGTCTTACAGTGTAAAATACGCATCTTCCTTTTATGGCCCCTTTAGAGATGCTGCTCAATCCAAGCCCCAATTTGGAGACAGGAAGACTTACCAGATGGACTATGCCAATAAAAGTGAAGCCTTAAGAGAGGTGGAACTTGATATAGAGGAAGGGGCGGATATTGTCATGGTTAAGCCTGCCCTTGCTTATCTTGATATAATAAACGAGGTAAGTAAAAGATTCCATGTACCTGTTGCAGCTTACAATGTAAGCGGAGAGTATTCAATGATAAAGGCGGCTTCGCAAAAGGGCTGGATAGATGAAAGATCGGCAGTACTTGAATCCATTACTTCAATAAAGCGTGCAGGGGCCAGGATAATAATAACCTATTTTGCAAAACAGTTAGCCGGATGGCTTAAGGACGGGGGGTAGAATAATGAATAATAATAGATCAAAGGAACTGTTTGAAGCTGCAAAGAAGGTGCTTCCGGGAGGTGTCAACAGTCCGGTTAGGGCTTATAAATCGGTAGGGCTCAATCCTCCTTTTATAAAGAGGGCGGAAGGATCAAAAATCTATGATGCTGACGGAAATACATATATTGATTACGTAGGTTCCTGGGGGCCAATGATTTTAGGCCATGCAAATAAAGATGTTATAGATAAGATAAGAGAGGCTTTAACTGAAGGTACAAGTTTTGGGGCACCCACAGAGAAGGAAATTGAACTGGCAAAGCTTATTTGTGATGCAGTGCCTTCTGTGGATATGGTAAGGATGGTAAGCTCCGGTACAGAGGCTGTAATGAGTGCTCTAAGGCTTGCCAGAGGTTTTACAGGAAGGGATAAGATACTTAAGTTCGAAGGCTGCTATCACGGCCATTCAGATGGCATGCTGGTTAAAGCCGGCTCCGGTGCCCTGACTACAGGGGTACCCGACAGTGCAGGAGTTCCCAAGGATTATGCAAAAAATACTCTTACGGCTTCGTATAACAGTTTTGATGAAGTTGAAAGCATTTTTAAAGCTGCTGGAAGCGAAATTGCAGCTGTTATTATTGAGCCTGTAGCAGGTAATATGGGTGTTGTTTTGCCGAAAGAAGGCTTTCTCAAATTCTTAAGGGATATAACCCAAAAGTATGGTACACTATTGATTTTTGATGAGGTTATTACAGGCTTCAGGATATCTTACAGCGGTGCACAGGGCTATTATGACGTGACTCCGGATCTTTCTGTCTTTGGAAAAGTTATCGGGGGAGGGCTTCCTGTAGGAGCCTACGGTGGAAGAGAAGATATCATGAGAATGATCTCTCCGGAAGGGCCGGTATACCAGGCTGGAACTCTATCAGGAAATCCCGTGGCCATGGGGGCAGGTATTAAGACGCTTGAAATATTAAGGGACAATCCTTCCATATACGAAAAGATAGACCAGATGGGGGCAAAGCTAGAAAGGGCATTGGTGGAAGCTGCAGAGAAGCATGGCATACCCCTTGGTGTAAACAGGATTGGGTCAATGCTGTGTGCTTTCTTTACTGGTGAAGAGGTTAAGGATTATAAGACAGCTGTAAAATCAGACACAGGAATGTTCAAAAGGTATTTTGCAGGTATGCTTGAAAATGGTATTTACCTTGCACCATCACAGTTTGAGGCTATGTTTGTATCCTATGCCCACAGCTTTGAAGACATAGAAAAAACAATTAACAGTGTGGACCGCATTTTTGGAACACTATCGGGTATATAAGGTTGCGGCATATTTTGGTCAAATATAAAGAATTCACTGGTTGTAAAATATTGAAAGGGGTTTATTATGAACGGTATATTAATTTTAGCACATGGAAGTAAAAGGCAGGAAACAGAAAAAATATTGAATTCACTGGTTGAAAAGGTGCAGAAGAAAACAGGGGAGAAGCTTATATATCCTACTTATCTTCAATTCTCAAACCCAAACCTGGAGGAAGGAATTGAATATCTGGTTAAAAATGGTGCCAGCAGCATAAAAATTGTTCCGCTGTTTTTATTTGACGGAATACATGTTACAGAGGATATTCCCAATGAGATTAGCAGGATAAAGGGGATATATCCAAATATAGATATAAAACTTGCAGGACACATAGGAGACGATGACAGAATTGCGGAAATTGTCGCGGACAGGATGGCGCAGTGTTAGTAGAATAGGAACTATTAAGCTTCGGTAAAGTGAGTGTCTAATATGGGTATAAATAGGATCACAATTGCAGGTACAAACAGTGGATGCGGCAAGACTACCATATCAATGGGAATTATGGCCGCCTTATGTGATATGGGATTTAGTGTGCAGCCTTTTAAGGTTGGGCCGGATTATATTGACCCCATGTTTCACAAATTCATAACCGGAAAAGATTCAAGAAACCTTGATAGTTGGATGCTTGATGAGGACACTGTAACACATATTTTTGAAAGAAATGCCAAGAGTGCCGATGTATCTGTGATAGAGGGTGTTATGGGGCTTTATGACGGTTTGGGGGGAAGTACGGCTATTGGAAGTACTGCCCATGTGTCAAAAATCCTCAAGTCGCCTGTGATACTTGTGGTAAGCGGGAAAGGTGCTTCTCTTAGCATTGTACCTGTAATCAAGGGATTTATGGACTATGACAGGGATGCTCATATAAAAGGTGTTATAATTAATAATGTTAACAGTGAATCGCATTACAGCCTTTTAAAAAGAAATATTGAAGTAAATACGGGTATATATGTACTGGGATATCTGCCCCAGATGGATGAGTATACTCTGCCAAGCAGGCACCTTGGGCTTATACCTGATGGAGAGATAAAAGACTTAAAGGATCGTATTGGCAAGCTGGCTAATCAGGTTAAAAATACTATAGACCTGGAGCTTTTGATGAAAGTGTCAAGTGAGTCAAGTTCAATTAAGAGTAATATAAAGAATACAAACCTGTTTGAAGAAAGCGGGCCTTGTAACGTAAGAATAGCTGTAGCCCGGGATAAGGCATTTAATTTCTATTATAAGGATAATCTTGAGCTCTTGGAAATGATGGGGGCAGAGCTAATATACTTTAGCCCAATGAGCGATACCTGCCTTCCAGAGGGTGTCAATGGCTTATATATCGGAGGGGGTTATCCGGAGGTTTTTGCAAAGGTGCTACAGGATAACAGGCTTATGAAGGAAAGTATAAAAAAACATATTATTAAAGGAATTCCTGCTTATGCTGAATGCGGCGGGATGATGTACCTTTCGGAAAGTATTGCAGATAAGAGCGGGATGAGCTTTCAGATGGTTGGCATTTTACCGGGTAGATGTGAGATGACAGACAGGCTTAAAAGATTCGGTTATGTTGATATTGAAGTGACCCATGATAATGTGATCTCAAAAAAAGGATACAAGATAAGGGCCCACGAGTTCCATTATTCTTATATAAAAATGTGTCAGGATGTCCGAACTTGCTATAAGGTAATAAAAAACAGACCCTACATGGGTTCAACAGATTGGGAGTGCGGATATAAGCTTTATAATTTGCTGGCTGGATACCCGCATCTTCACTTTTGGGGGAATATAAACTTTGCTGCAGAGTTTATTAATAACTGCAAGAGAGTATAAATATACATGATGAGAATCCCTAAACTGATAACTTATTATCACTTCTTAAATATGTAACCGTAATCCATGTTAAAGAACTGAATGTTAATAAGTCTACAAGAAGGCTGGCTATAAAGTGCCAGTGTACATATTCTGCAACATGGGTATTTATGGTTATAAGCTCAAGAAAAAGGAACAATAAAGAAGATACAATTACATTTATCAGTTGAAACCATTTTCTATTTGGGACGTATTGAGTAAATATAGTTCCCATGGTTAATATAGGCCCGAATTTATAGAATGCGGAACATCCAAACCAGGGAATAATCAAGTCGTGAAATCTATACAGGCCAAGCTCTTGTCCTCCCCAGTCAACAAATGTTGCCAGGGACAAAGCCAATGTCCCGCCAATAACGTTTACTTTGATCTTGGAAAAGTCCACTAGGAAAAAGAAAACTATCCAGGATACTATAAAGCTTATTACCCAGGGCATAGTTACCTCCTGAAGTTTTGATGATAGTAATCTTATTTTATATATCTCCAAAGGCTGTTTATTTATGCAAAAGTATAAATAAACAATATTTTTCTAAGTAAAACAAAATATCAGGTATAAATATTAGTAATACAAGCAATAATTAACAATAAGGCATACTGATTCTATTCTTTGTCCCTCAAGGGACTATTTTTTTATAATAATAGGGACATTATAACTATAGTTTTGTTTATAAATCACTCAAACGCAACTGAATAAAGAATTTATTTATGACCTTTTTAGAGCTTTTTAGAGCTATTGTTATTGACATGACGATTATAAAGGTTGAAAATTAAGATATTAAATTTATAGGTTTTTTGACTATATGTGCTAACTGGTTTTATATATTCAATATGAAAGGCGGTACATATTTTGACACCGGTTAAAAAGAATGAGATATATACTACGGAAATTACAGGAATGACCCACGAAGGCCAGGGAGTGGGA
>JBMOLK010000183.1:0-10078 GCA_049325575.1 Bacillota bacterium
TATTTTCATAATCCATTCATTAATTAATTTCTTAGGCCCCAGTACTTCTCGCTATTATATATTAATATTATGTTAATATCATTATAGTAACTTCTATTCTCCTGTCAAGCTGTAGGCACAGGGTTAGTGCCAAAATATAATAATTATTGACAAATTGCCTTATTTTTCTTACAATTATATATATAGTGCTTAATTCTAAGTAAGGGGAAAATATATGAATAATGACTTTTTTAATGAGTCTGAAGACAATGATTTTGAATTGGACAAATATAAATCAAGATCTTCATCTTCTTCAAAAAGCAGCGTGCTGCAATTTTTCTCAGGCATAATACTATTCCTCATCGGAGCATATCTGATAACTCAAAACACAATAATTTATACAAATTTCTCTGCCCTTTCAGATGTGCTTGGGTTTAACATGCCCTTTGGTTTGATTATCTTACCATTGCTCATAGGAATAGGCATTCTTTTCTTTAACAGTAAATCAGTTTTAGGATGGATTGTACTGGTTTTCGGTATACTGTCTATCCTCTTAGGTATTTTAATGGCTCTTAAGATCCAATTCAAACCAATTACACTATACTTCGGTATCCTTATGTACGGTATGACGGCTGCTGGATTAGGTCTTTTCCTTAAGTCCATTTTTGGTGGTGGAAAACGCTAAAAATACAGAAATTCATAACAAAATGCCTGGTACATAGTGATTTAACTAGTGTACCAGGCATAATTTTATGTTTTAATATCGTCTTCCGATGGGTTTAGATTCAATAACACCGTATCCTGTACCTCATCCTTTGTTTCAAGGTCATTTAAAACTACTGTATCTTCCACACTGTTTTCCACACTATTTTTTAAAACACTTTCCTTTAAAACACCCTCTTTTGAAGCACTTTCTTTGGGGCCTCTTTCTTTCAAGGCCTTTAACTCGTCTTCGATAGAGAGGTTTTGTGTAGGTTGTTTTTGTGGTCCTGCTTCTTCCTCATCCTCTGCTGCAAGACTTGGTACACGATTACCAACCTCTTCTTCCAATGTGCTGCTGTTTAGCAGTCTGCTTACTCTTTTCTTCATACTGCTGCCTAGCAGCCACATTATGCATATTAAAGAAGCTATTGTACCAATTAGTCCGGCAAAGAAAAGTGTATTATTGCTGTTTGTCCTTCCTGCAGCAATAAGCAGTGGACTTACTAATAACGTTAATACCGTAAAGACGATTAATATCTTGTACCAATAAGCCTTCCTTCTTCTATTTTCAAACCTGTCAATATCATTTAAATCTGCCAGGAGATGTTTTACCGATTTATATCTTTTGTCAGGATTTTGCTCTGTACATTTATTAATGATAAACTCAATCCCTTTTGAAAACCTTCTATTGATTTTTCTTACCGGTATAATTTCAAAGGGCGGACTGCTAAGGCTTCTGCTTGTCAGAAGATAGTAAAGCGTCACTCCAAGACTATAAATATCGGTTCTTGCGTCCGTCTGCGTAAAACCGTACTGTTCAGGAGCGGCAAAGCCTCTGGTGCCTATATACGTTGTATCGGTGGATGAATTTCTTTTATATTCCCTTGAAATACCAAAATCAATAAGCTTTATTTCACTGTTTTTAGTTAGAATTAAATTTGAAGGCTTCATATCTCTATATATTATCGGGTTAGGGGTTTGATTGTGAAGATAGGCCAATATTTCACAAATCTGTTTGCCCCAATCAATAACCGTTTTTTCTTCAATCCTCCCCTTTTCTTTAAGAATTGCTTCTAAAGAGGTACCTTCCATATAATCTATTATAATGTAGATACTGTTCTCATCTTCAATGATGTCAAATATTCTAGGAAGAGAAGGATGATTCAGCTTTTTTAAGATGTTTGGCTCGGCCAGCAGGTCTACCTTCTCGCCATTTGCCTTAAGCACCTCTTTAATAGCCCAGAGGTTATTAAGCTTAATATTCCTGGCAAGATATACCGTTCCCATACCTCCCGAACCAAGCACCTTTATTATCTCATACTTTTCATCAAACAGCTGTCCAACCTGCAACATTTATTACTCTCCCAAGTTTTTGAAAGTTTATTCCACCTTGTTTCCGCATCCGCCGCAAAACTTCATTCCCTGTTCCAGCTTATTGCCACAGTTGGAGCAAAACAGCTTTGGACCTTGGCTGGAAGCTTCCGGTGCAGCCACCTTTGTGCCACAGCTGCTGCAGAATTTACTGTTTTCAACAATGGGGTTCTTGCAGTTGGTACATATCAGTGCAGGTGATGTTCTAGCTGCACTTTCATTTGATGATACCCCTTTGGTCATTTGCTTCATCATTTCCATACCCATTACCATGCCGGCCCCAGCCTGAGCCATACCAGCCATGCCACCCCCGGGGTTGTTCTGCATTGCATCAACCATACCTATGCTCTGGTATCTTGACAAATCTCCAACCATCTCATAAGATGCGTTTTTCTCTATCATTTTTTGTATCTGTTCGGGATATGTGAAGCTTGATATTGCAAAATCAGTCACTGTAAGACCAATTTTCAGAAGCTCCATATCAAGATCTATCTTTATACCTTTTGATATATCAAAAGCATTAGCCTGAAGGTTAAACATGTCTTTACCTTCGCGGCTTATCCATTTCATCAGAAGCTGGTCTAAAAGGGACATCACGCGTTCCTTCACATCATCAACAGTGAATTCCTGCTTTACCCCTGCTATTTTATCTATCAGCGTCAAATAGTCATCTATCTTTACCGTAAATGTTCCAAAGCTTCTTATGGGAATACCGCCCGGCATTCTTGGACTGGCAATATTGACAGGATTTTTGGTACCCCATCTCACTACAAACTCTTTAGTGTTTATAAACAGTACTTCTGCTCTCAATCCACTGTTAAAACCAAATTTAAACCCTTTTAACGTACTTAAAAAGGGTATGATCTGTGTATCTATTTCATAGTTGCCTTCATCCTTGAAAACACCCTCAATTTTACCGTTATATAAGAATATTGCATCCTGACCCGGCTTTATTATCAGCCTGCTGCCGCCTTTAATTTCATTATTGCGCCACTTCCAGAACAAAACGTCATCCCTTGATTCGTTCCATTCTATTACATTCATGAATTGGTTGCCAAAAAGTCCCACAACAACCCCGCCTTTCCTCATTTAATATTTCAGATTTTAACCAAGCTTGCCGCTAAAGTATAGATAAGCTACTACTGCAGCAATACCTAGCATAACAAGTATTGCTACCTTTACCGGACTGATAGGTGACTGGCCTGATACCTTGCCTGTCTGGCCGTTTATCATGTACCTGTATTTTTTGCCGTTGAAATCATACAGAGCTGTCCATAGAGGCAAAAGTACATGTTTGTATTTTACATCATAATATTCAGTATCTATTCTGATGTTGCGTACCTCATCATACTTCTTTCTTACACGGGTGCGCACTTCATCCTCAAGCCTGTCATGCATTTTACCCTTGGCAAGCTCGAAGCAGTCTACCACACCCTTGCTGTAGCGTTCAGCCATGTATCCCGATATGTATTCCGGTTTATATGCTTCAAGCTCCTTGGTGTTATAGGGCTCTATTTTTCTCATTAAAGAGTCTTCGTAGTTCTTTGAAGCGTTTACCTGTACATCGTCAAAAAACATCTCAAAACGTCCGCTTACATTATACCATCTGGTTTTTTGCACCCTTACGCTTTTACCGTCACGCTGTTCGGTAACATAATAATGCTCACCGCCCTGGGCACTGTATCTGTTGTATGTCTGCGAATCATATGTCCAGTAAGGCACATACAATGACATGAGCTTATCGCTCTGGTAAAGCTGTTTTAGCTTACCGGGCGCAAGCCACCTGCTTTTAATCCACTTATCAAACAATTCTTTAGCTTTATGCTTGTCCACTTTAAAGGGAACAATCCCCTCCGGCTTTATCCCTGCTGATTGTTTGCTCTCCAGCACTTTATGGGAGCCGCAATAGTTGCAGTACAAAGCAGTTTGCTCTTTTCCCACAACAGTATCAGCCCCGCAGCCTTCACATTTCACTACCGTTACTTCATTATTCCAAGCCGAGTTTTCTTCCTCAAAAGCAACGTCTTCAAAATCATACTCTTTTATCTCGGACCTGTCACTTTCTACTTCCATCTCTATTCCACAATAAGGACATTTCAGCTTTTGTGATTTTATGTCATACTCCATATTAGCGCCACAACCAGAACACAAATATACTTGTTCAATGTTCTCCTGATTTGACATTGTTTCGGCATCAATCATTAAGAGCATCCTCCCTGTTTTATATTACAATGCTTAATATTATAATGGCTGTATACTTATTAATCATAATAAAGTAACAGCCATAATCCGATTTATTATATTTTACTCTTCGTCTTTGTTGTTCTGAGATTTTAATTTTGCCAGTTCATCCTCAACACTGTCATTCTGTCCGGATTTTAAGGCGCTAAGTTCATCCTCAACACTACTTTCACTGGATTCGTATTTACTCATAAGATCATCAATACTGCCTTCTTCACTTACTTGGTTCAATTCAGCCATAGCGTTAGCCTGGTCCAGCATACGCTCTGCCTTTTCCTCCATCCTTGCAAATGCACTTAGGTTGGAGCCTGTCCCTCTTGCACTGCTGCCAATCTTGTTAATCTTCTCCTGGGCCTTGGCTGTTGCAATCTTGGCCTTTATTGAGTCTCTGCGCTCATTCAACTCGTTTATCTGGGATACAATCTTTTCATGCATGCTTTTCATTTTTTGTGCATTTGCTGCTGCTATATCATAGCTTTTTTTCAAGTCAGCCTGTTTAGCGGTTAATTGTGCTTTCTTTGCAAGGAATTTTCTGGCGTCATCATCGTTTCCTGCATTTACTGCGCGTTGTGCATAATCCTGCATCTTTTTAATTTCTGTGTTGCACTCGTCAAACTCTCTCTTTGCCCTTGCCTCATCTGCCATTACTCCTGCTGTTTCAGCTTTTACTTTGTTCAAGTCGTCTTCAAGGTTTCTTAAAAGCTGATCAACCATTTTGGACGGGTCTTCGAACTTGTCCAATACCGAGTTGATATTAGAGGACATGATATCGGAAAACCTCTTTAAAATAGACATAATTATATGATCCCCCTTTGATCCAATAAAATTTAACAAAATATCTAAAAAGTAAATTACTTAATAGATCGCGAAAAATAAGAAATGTGTATCATTAACCCTCTGGGAAATATATCTGTATAATACCAAATTTATGGCCATATTATGATTATATACCATTTTTCGTCCTTTTTCAACTAAATTCTACCGTATATCCCACCTATCTTTGCCAGCTCATTTTTTCTACTCTTTCTGTATATCTGGCAGTATTCCTTTCGTTAATTTTCATTACTGTGATATGTATTGACAAATAAAGAAACATATTATATAGTGTTCTTATGAAGAAACACTAAGATTTGCTAATGTTATTTTAAATATAATATGGTAGCACATAGGGACAAATACTTATATGAAACTGCAGTTTTTTCTAAAAACCGTGCATTGTATTTAGATTAGGGGTTTAAAAGTATGGATAATATAGAAATGCTTATGCATTTTGGTCTTACAAGACAAGAAGCAACAATATATTTAACGCTGTTTACCGAGAATGAATTGTCAGGTTATGAAGTGGCAAAATTGACAGGAATATCTCGCTCCAACACCTACACAGCTCTAGCTGCTTTATTCGAAAAAGGCGCGGCACATATAATTGAAGAATCGGCAACGCGTTATATACCTGTACCTGTTAATGAATTTTGCGATAATAAGATCAGACATTTGCTGGAGACAAAACAAAAACTAATAGAGAACATGCCCAAAAAGAAAGAAGAAAACGAAGGCTATATTACCATAAAGGGTAAAAAACATATTCTAAATAAGATAATAAATATGATAAATGGTGCTAAGGATAGGATATACATCTCACTTTCTGCCAAGAACCTCGAAGCAATATTGCCACAGCTATATGAAGCAATCTCTAAAGGTCTTAAGATTGTAATAATTACAAATCCTCCCTTTGAGCTTTCTGGTGCAACAATATACCACACAAAGGAAACACAACACCAGATAAGACTTATCGTTGACTCAGCAGATGTACTAACAGGCGATATTATGGATGGTGATAGTTCTACCTGCCTTTATTCCAAAAAGCAGAATCTGATTGATTTGTTGAAGGAGTCGCTTACTAATGAAATAAAGCTATTGGAATTTATGAAATAACCCAACTGACATCAAAACCTTTTTATTTATAAAATATTGTATTAATAATTATGCTTAGAGCACAAGCGAAAGGAATGGGAATTAAAATGAAAAAAACATTTGTGGATTTACAAAAGTTAAAGGAAATTACTAAAGAGTTTCCTACACCTTTTCACCTTTATGATGAAAAGGGCATAAGGGAAAATGCAAGAAGGTTAAGAGAGGCCTTTGCATGGAATAAAGGCTTTAAGGAGTATTTCGCAGTTAAAGCCACACCAAATCCCACAATATTAAGGATATTAAAAGAAGAAGGCTGTGGTGTGGACTGCTCATCTTATACTGAGCTTCTCATGTCAGATGCAGTAGGGTTTCGTGGTGATGAAATAATGTTTTCTTCAAACGTAACACCTGAAGAGGATTTTGTACTTGCTCGAAAACTAAATTCCGTGATTAACCTTGATGACATTACACATATTGATTTTCTAGAGGGGGTTGCAGGTATTCCCGAAACTATCAGCTGCCGTTTCAATCCAGGCGGCGCATTTACTATCAATAATGCTATAATGGACACCCCCGGTGAAGCAAAATACGGCTTTACACGTGAGCAGTTAACCGAAGGCTTTAGAAAGCTTCAGGATAAGGGAGTAAAGCGCTTTGGGCTGCATGCATTCTTGGCAAGTAATACTGTAGCCAATGAATACTACCCTGTGCTGGCAAAAATTCTATTCCAAACGGCTGTTGAATTAAACCGTGAGACAGGAGCACATATTGCATTTATCAACCTTTCCGGCGGTATTGGTATACCTTATCGCCCTGAACAGCAGCCAACCGACATTTATGCCGTTGGCGAGGGCGTTCGAAAAGCATATGATGAGATCCTGACCCCTGCTGGAATGGATGATGTTGCAATATATACAGAGCTTGGAAGATTTATGTTGGGGCCATATGGCTGTCTTGTTACAACTGCCATACACCAAAAGCACATACACAAAGATTATATAGGATTAGATGCCTGCGCAGCCAATCTTATGCGCCCTGCAATGTATGGTGCATACCACCATATCACGGTTATGGGCAAGGAGAATGAACCTCACGACCATAAATATGATGTTACAGGCGGGTTGTGTGAGAATAATGATAAGTTTGCAGTTGACCGTATGCTGCCTAAAGTTGATATTGGTGACTTGGTTGTAATCCATGATACTGGAGCACATGGATTTGCAATGGGTTATAACTACAACGGGAAACTTCGTTCTGCAGAAGTTCTACTAAAAGAGGATGGAACAGCGGAACTGATACGCCGTGCAGAAACGCCGGCCGATTACTTTGCAACATTTGATTTCACAGGCATTTTTAAATAGGAATAACATTAAAAAGGATAAGTGCTTTTTAACATTTGGCTGGATGAAAGCCAGTTATGTTAAAAAGCACTATTGTTTTGCCTAAAAATAAGTACTATCATTAATCGGCGCTAGGACTCTGCATTGAACTGTAGATGTAATAATCAGGACATTCATTCCAAACATCTCAATGCTTTATATATAACTTACTCTTTAGAGATGTTACAATAGATTCGTCTATGAAAAAAACAGCAAGACCAATGAAAATTGGTTTTGAGAATACAAAATTGAAGGTGTTGAGGTGAAGCAGCAAATGATCTGGCTTAATAGAAAGGTTTATTTTAAAAAAGTAGTTTTAACCCTCATTCCGCATAATCTGGAGTTTATTGGTACGTTTGAATTTATCGTACGGGAAAAAAAGATTATAAAGCTCCACGAGGCTGAGGTGCCACAATACTGTTTGTATTTGTCAACGGAAACAGGACAGTATGGTACAACAGTAATTGTATCGAAAAAAGATTATGTTTTGGCAAGACTAGGGAAAAGTTACGGTGTATGTGGTGTTATTAAAAATATTAAACATGATGATTTTATTTTAATTACAAAAAATACAAATCCAGATAAAGCTATAAAGCAAGCAGTATTAAAATCCTGGGGGGTTATTTTTTTCATAGCTATGGTATTAGGACTAAGTCTTAGTTTTCCTTTGATTATTATATTCACACTATTATGAAAAAATTTTACAAGGATGTGTTTATAAATGATTAAAAGAAGAAGTTTACTGCCACTATTTCTTGCAGTTGTATTTCTTGCAACTATAATTTTTCCTGCTAATGTTTTAGCAGTTGAGAATGTACATAATGTCAATGAAAACATAGGACACAATGTTATTTGTCGGTGAACTGAAGCTTGATATTTTTTCCCATGTTATCCCTGTAAGTTCAAGTCTAATAGTGCCTATTCTTATAAAAAGTATTCCATAGTTCGTATTATGATTTTTATAAAATTCAATATTGACTCACTGTCAACTTGCTGATACAATTATAAAAATTTACAAAAAAATACTGACTAAAATTTGAATAGATGTCTTATATAAAGGTGGGTAGAGATGAAAAAGTATTTAACCGTTACAAAGAGCAGCTTTATAGCAGGTTTGCTATATAAAGTTCATTTCTTCTTTCAATTGTTTGGAAATATGACTTATTTGATTTTAATATACTTTCTTTGGAGGTCTATATTTAAGAATTCAGATGGTACTATAAACGGTATGACCTTTGAACAGGTATTTATATATCTGGCACTTGCATCCTCAATTCTTCCCATATTTCAGACCTGGATCGAATGGGAAATGTCAGGCAGTATAATTAGAGGCACAATAGTAAAAGATCTAACCAAGCCTGTAGATTATCAGCTGCTTAACCTATTTGGTGCTTTGGGATTTGCACTTAATAATCTTGCAACAGTAACAGTACCTTCCCTGGTGATAGTTTGTATAATTGCCGGGTCGTACATAAACCTGGGTGCAAACTTACTGGTTTTTGTTGCAGCGTTAGTACTGGCGTATTTAATTTCCTTCGCAATAGACTATTGCATAGGACTAATTTCGTTTTATACCGAGTCAGTTTGGGGTATTATCGTGACCAAAGAAGTTATTATTCTTCTATTGTCAGGTGCAGTAATGCCTTTGAGCTTTTTCCCTCAAAATGTAAGGAGTGTTGTGGAATTCCTTCCATTTCACGCAATATTTAATACTCCTTTGACAATATTGATTTCAAAAGACCTATCGTTTCAAGACTATATTGGCCTTATTTTGAATCAGGCATTTTGGGTGGTCGTACTTTTTGCGCTGGGGAGAGTTTTTTATATGAAAGCAATAAAAGTAGTAACTGTGAATGGAGGATAATGGTATGAGAACATTGAGTTTTTATATAAGATTGTATTTTATGATAATTTCTCAATACATAAAGGTAAGAATGCAGTATAGAGCTGATTTCTTTGTCAGTTCCTTCGGGATGGCTGCTCAAAGTGCGGCAGGAGTGTTTACACTATGGATTTTGTTTAAGTCTGTTTCAAATCTTGAAGGTTGGGGGTACTATGAGCTTATTTTTATATATGCCTTTTCACTTCTTGCCATAATTCCAAGACAGCTGTTATTTGATAATATATGGTCTTTGGGAGACCGGATAAGAGAAGGCAGCTTTATTAAGTATTATTTCAGGCCTTTAAATATTATGTTTTATTATGTATCCGAGGTCTTTGACCTGAAAGGATTAGGCCAGCTTGCTTTAGCTATATGGGCGTTTATATATTCTTCTACCAAACTTGGGCTTGAGTGGAACTTTTTTAAGATAGCATTATTGGGTTTGTCTTTATTCAGCTCTTCCCTTATAATGACATCTGTTTTAATTATTGCAGGTTCTACAGGCTTTTGGACAATGCAGTCCCACTCCATATTGATGTTTGCTTATAAATTCGAAGCCTTTTCAAGATATCCTGTAACTATTTTTAATAATTTTTTTAGGTTTCTGTTTACA
>JBMOLK010000184.1:0-10024 GCA_049325575.1 Bacillota bacterium
ACAAAAATAGTTCATTCTAGTTCCTCGTGACGTAATTCTTCTCTAAAGAATGCGAGGCACAAGCATAGGAAGTGCATTTTTAACGTTATGAAAGACTGGAAATTTGTAATGTTAAAAAGCACTAGCAAGTGATTCTAGGGGTATATGGTAGTGAATATAAAATTGGAGGTAGTGGTTTCGATGGAAAGAGAACAAGCACTAGAAGAGTTAAAAGGTAGATTAAAGAATGAGAACTTGATAAAACACTCTTTTGCAGTTGAAGCAATTATGAAGGAACTGGCCTTCTATTTCAAGGAAGACATAGATAAGTGGGGTATAGCAGGTTTACTGCATGATATTGATTATGATAAGACAGCCGGTGACCCTTCAAAACACAGCCTGGTTGGAGCAGAGATACTGGAGACTCTCGATGTGGAAAGTTCAATTGTATATGCGGTTAAAGCACATAATGATTATCATGGCATAGAAAGGAAAAGAAAAATTGATAAGGCACTGTATTGTGCTGACCCTGTTTCAGGTTTGATAACTGCCGCAGCTTTAATACTTCCTTCAAAAAAGCTTGAAGATGTAACTGTTGAGTTTATAATTAAAAGGATAAATGAAAAAGGTTTTGCAAAGGGTGCAAACAGGGAGCAGATAAAATCCTGTGAGCAGCTGGGACTATCTTTGGAGAAATTTATTGAGATAGCCTTAAATGCTATGAAAAATATTTCAGACGACTTGGGCCTTTGAGAACGTACTCTATGAGACTTATGATATTAGGCTGTAAAAATAATCTTAATTGATTATTAATCATACAATTTGTAGATAATAAATAATAGAAATATATAATGTAGAAACCAGGTTATTGGTCATTGGCTTAAGGACCTTCCAAAAGAAGTGGACAGCATGAAAATGCTTAAGCTTGTGATCGGGTTATATTGGGGTGGAAATACCTTTGTATAATCGAACCTTGGTTTTTATTTATTAAGTCTTTAGTGATATTTAATAAAAGAGAGCAACTATCAGTAAAAGGAGGAAAAGTGCTGCTATAAATATAGAAGTTTGCGGCTAAATATTTATTATGACAGAGAGGAAAGAACGTATACTGGAATTTATGAGAGAGGATGCATATAAACCTCTTTTGTTTGGTGAGCTTACTACTGTTTTGGATGTACCAAAAACAGATACCGATTTATTTAGAAATGTTATTGAAGAACTGGAAGCAGAGGGAAAAATATTCAAGACGCATAAGGATAGATATGGAGTGCCCGAAAGAATGAATCTTATAGTAGGGTATCTTCAAGGAAATGAACGCGGATATGGTTTTGTAGTTCCTGATGATGAAGATATTAAGGATATTTTTATTCCTTCAGACGGTTTGAATGGTGCCATGCACCATGACAGGGTTATTGCAAGGGTCAATAAGAAAGTAATAGGAGACAAAAGATCCGAAGGGGAAATAATAAGGATAATTAAAAGGGCCAACGAAACAGTAGTAGGTACCTTTGAAAGCAGTAAGTACTTCGGGTTTGTTGTACCGGATGACAGGAGAATTTCAGGAGACATATTTATACCCAAGGATGAGTTGAACGGGGCAAAATCAGGTCAGAAGGTTGTCGCTCAAATACTTGTTTGGCCGGAAAAGAGAAGAAATGCAGAAGGTAGGATTGTTGAGATCATTGGTGACAAGAATGAGCCGGGAGCAGATATTTTATCTATAATCAAGTCGTACAACCTAAAGGAGGACTTTCCGGAGGAAGTAATAAAGCAGGCAGAGTCTATAAGCCAGACAGTGACGGAAGACATGATAAAAGGAAGACGTGACCTTAGAGGTTTGCGTATGGTTACAATTGACGGTGAGGATGCAAAAGACCTTGATGACGCTGTTTCGATAGAGAGACTTCCTAATGGCAATTACAAGCTGGGGGTACATATAGCCGATGTAAGTTTTTACGTAACAGAAGGTTCCCCCCTTGATAGGGAGGCCTTAAAAAGAGGAACAAGTGTATATTTGGTGGATAGGGTTATACCTATGCTTCCCAAATCTCTCTCAAACGGCATATGCAGCCTAAATCCCAGGATAGACAGGCTTGCTTTTTCCGTTATGATGGAGATTGACTCAAGTGGGAAGGTTGTTGATCATGAGATATTTGAAAGTGTTATAAATATTGAAGAGAGAATGACCTATACCAATGTTTACAAGATACTTGAAGAAAATGATGAAGAGCTAATAAAGCGTTATGAATATCTTCTTAATGATTTTAAAACAATGAAAGAATTAGCTCTTATTCTAAGAAGAAAGAGAACACTTAGGGGAGCTATTGACTTTGATTTTGATGAAGCCAAAATAATTCTTGACGAAAAAGGAAGGCCCATAGAGGTTAAAAAATATGAAATAACCATTGCAAACAAAATAATTGAAGAGTTTATGCTTATATGTAATGAGACAGTTGCCGAGCATTTTTATTGGAGTAATACTCCTTTTGTATACAGAATCCATGAGGAGCCGGACTCTGAAAAGATAGAGACTTTTGCTGAGTTTGTGCATAATTTGGGCTACACGTTAAAAGGTATAAACAAGATTCACCCAAAGGCACTTCAGGATCTTTTGGAGAAAGCAAAAGGGACAAAGGAAGAGACCATAATAAGTACTGTTATGTTAAGATCTCTGCAAAAAGCCAGATACAGCCACATTAATCAGGGACATTTCGGGTTGGCAGCAAAGTATTACAGCCATTTTACTTCACCAATAAGAAGGTATCCTGACCTTATTATCCACAGGATAATGAAGGAATATTTAAAAGGCAGGATGAATCCCGACCGGGAGAATGTTTTAAATGAGAGACTTCCCGATATAACCAAACTGTGTTCTGAAAGAGAAAGGGCTGCGGAGGAAGCAGAGAGAGAAACAGATGATCTAAAAAAGGTTGAGTATATGAAGAAACATGAGGGAGAGGTCTTCGAAGGGATTATATCAGGTGTAACTTCATTTGGTATGTTTGTAGAGCTTAGTAATACCATAGAAGGGCTTGTCAGAATGAGTAGTATGGAGGATGACTACTATATATTCAATGAAAAACAGTACAGTCTTATAGGGGAAAAAAGCAGGAAGGTATACCGTATTGGTGATACTGTTAACGTTATGTTGGTCAGGGCAGATATTGCTGCAAGAAAAATCGAGTTTACCATCGTGGATAATAAGGAAAGTGAAGACAAATCTTTAGAAAAAGAAGAAACTGAAATAAAGCGTAAACGTAAGAAAAAAGCCGACGAAGCAGTTTTACTTCATGTACAGGGTAGGAGTAAAAAGAAAAAGTAAAGGGGAGATATCCAATTATACTTGTGAGTGCTTGTCTACTGGGAGTGAATTGTAAGTATAACGGCCAAAACAATCTGAATGATAGGGTACTAAAGCTCATCGAGCGGGAAACGGTCATTCCTGTTTGTCCGGAGCAGCTGGGAGGCTGTTCTACTCCAAGGCCGCAAGTCGAGATTTGTAACGGTGATGGAGGAGATGTACTTGACGGTAAAAGTAGTGTGCTTGGGAAGAACGGTGAGAATGCAACATGCCGTTTTATAGATGGCGCAAACGAGGTGTTAAAGCTCGCAAAAATGATGGGTATTGAAAAGGCGATTCTAAAAGCAAGAAGCCCTTCCTGTGGTTTTGGCAAAATATATGACGGTACTTTTTCAGGACAACTCAAGGATGGAAATGGAGTTACGGCAGAAATACTTAAAAGAAACGGTATAGAAGTTTTTACGGAGGAAGATATAGAGACCCTGGAATTCTAGTCTCCAGGGTCTTTTATTATACTACAAAGTTCTTAATTTCTTCACAGAAGGTATCGCAATCATCGGAGTGAATATCTACTCTAATGGGTTTGCTTAAGTCCAAACTGAAAATGCCCATGATTGATTTTGCGTCAACAACGTAACGTCCGGATGTTAAATCAATATCAAAATCATATTTATTTACTATATTAACAAAATCCTTAACATCAGTGATGGACTTTAATGTAATATTAAATGATTTCATACAGTTTCCTCCTTTATCCTGTTTCTTTTTAATAGGCAATATTTTCTTCCTGCTTATATATTATCCTGTTTGCAGTTGCAAGTCAATTGTGATATTGCTAAAATTTACTTAGTATTTTATATATAAATAGAAAAATTTTTGACAATATAAGTTTAGTGGAATCATTAAAGATGACCAAATTTAATCTAGTGCTTTTTAACATAACGAATTTCCAGTCATAATGTTAAAAATGCACTTCCTATGTTTGTGCCTCGCATGTTTTAGGTAAGAATTACGTTACGAGGCATCGGATAGTTTGAATGGTGTAAAAATATACAAACTTTGTGTTTGGGAGGAATAATGAAAACAGTAGCATTTTATACATTAGGGTGTAAAGTAAATCAATACGAAACAGAAGCACTGTCAGCCATCTTCGAGAAAGCCGGCTATATGGTAGTAGACTTTGAAGATATGGCAGATATATATGTAATTAACACATGTACTGTTACGAATCTTAGTGACAGAAAATCAAGGCAGATGATCAGAAGGGCTAAAAAGAACAATTTGAACTCCATTGTTATAGTTGTTGGCTGCTATGCCCAAACAGCTCCGGAGGAAGTAAATAAAATTGAGGGAGTAAATCTGGTTATAGGAACCAAGGAGCGAAGCAGGATTATTGATTATATAAAGGAAATAGAGTCCGGCAAGGGTAAGCTTAATCTGGTCGGAGATATAATGAAGACAAAAGAATTTGAAGAGTTGGGTGTTGACATATACAAGGAGCGAACAAGGGCATTTCTAAAGATTCAAGAAGGATGCAACCAGTTTTGTTCCTACTGTATAATACCTTATGCACGAGGTCCTATAAGGAGCAGGGAGGAAGAAAAGGTAATAGAGGAGGTTGTAAAACTATCCAAAGGAGGATATAGAGAAATAGTACTTACAGGAATACATGTTGCATCCTATGGAAAAGATATAAAGACTACTTCATTGATTGATATAATAAAGAAGGTTCATCAGATTGAAGGAATAGAGAGGATAAGGCTTGGTTCTATAGAACCTACCACAATAAACGAAGATTTCATAGAAACTGTTAGAAGCTTGAAAAAAATGTGTCCCCACTATCATGTCTCTTTGCAAAGCGGAAGTGATAGTGTACTTAAACGAATGAACAGAAGATATACAACAGAGGATTATAGAAGGTCGGTTAATCTGCTTAGAAAAAATATAGAGGATGTGGCTCTGACAACCGATATAATGGTAGGCTTCCCTGGTGAAACGGAAGAAGAGTTTGAGGAGACATACAGATTTTTAGATGAGATTTCTTTTGCAGGAATGCATGTTTTTAAATTTTCTCCAAGAAAGGGTACACCTGCTGCTTCATACAAGGATCAGGTTTCTCCACAGAAGAAGGAGGAGCGAAGCAATAAGCTGATAGAGCTTGCCTCCATCAAAACCCTCGAATTCAATAAGAGGTATGTTGGCAGAGAGTTACCGGTTTTATTTGAGCAGGCGGTTAAATCAAAAGACGGATGTATGGAAGGACTGACTCCTAACTACATAAGGGTGCTATGTGAGGGAGATATGAGTTTGGAGGGGAAAATTGTAAATGTTTTATTGAAAGAGGCTGCTAATGACCATGCTGTGGGGATAATAAGCGCAACATAGCTGTCTTTTAAGAGGATTGCTTATGTCAGGGTATTAGTTAACTCGGAGGAGACAGGGAGAATATAATCCAGATAACACAGCCTAATTGAGACTGAAAAATATTGCATAAATTATCCTATTGTATTACTATATATATGTGGGCTTATTTACTTTCAGGTGTTTATAATAATCTTAAGAGCCCATACTTTGGGCAGGAGAGTGATTAGTTATGGGAAACAGTGAGACTATGATGTTTAACGTTGATAAAGAAAAGGTTAATGAGGCTAGAGAGTTGCTCTTATCTGTTTATCAGGCTTTAAAGGAGAAGGGTTACAATCCCATTAACCAAATTGTAGGTTATATCCTTTCAGGTGATCCGACCTACATAACTAATCATCAGGATGCAAGAAGTGTAATTAGAAGATTGGAAAGAGACGAACTTTTAGAGGAGATTTTAAGGTTTTATCTGGAAGAATCTATTAATAAAAACTCCGTATAATTGATACGGAGTTTTTATTAATAGCACGGTGTTTAGATATGTAGGAAGGTTTTTTGAAGGTGAAGAAACAAATTTCAACAAAAGTAGAATTTGTTTCTTTTTATAATATTTAGGATAAATGGTTATATATAATTTATTAGGTTGGTGCTATGGGTGAAATATATTAAGCTGGGTAATACAGGTATAGAAGTTTCCAGACTTTGTTTTGGAGGACTTATTATAGGACCACTTCAAGCAAATCTTTCTCCCGAGCATGGGGCTGATATAATTTTAAAAGCTGTGGAGCTTGGTGTAAACTTTATTGATACGGCTGAACTTTATGGTACCTATCCTCATGTCAGAGAAGCGTTAAAAAAATCCAGAAAAGAAATTGTTGTAGCAACAAAGTCATATGCATATTCCAAAGAGTCTGCCAAAGACAGTGTGGAAAAAGCCAGGAGGGAAATGGATATAGATGTTATAGATATTTTTTTGCTGCATGAACAGGAAAGCCGGCTAACACTGCAGGGGCACAGAGAGGCCTTGGAATACTATCTTTCAATGAAGGATAAGGGTGTCATTAAAGCTGTTGGAGTATCGACCCATAATATTGAAGTAGTTGAAGCATGTGCATATATGTCTGAAGTTGATGTGATTCATCCTATTGTCAACAAGCAGGGAATAGGCATAGGAGATGGAAGCATGGATGAAATGCTTGGTGCTGTGAAGAAGGCATTTGATAAAGGAAAAGGTATTTACAGCATGAAGCCACTTGGTGGGGGAAATTTGATAAAATCATATGAAGATTGTATGGAGTATGTTCTGAATATTCCCTATATACATTCAATAGCACTTGGTATGCAGTCTTTTGAGGAAGTTATCATGAATGTTTGTGTATTTAACGGAGAGGATATACCAGATGAGACCAGATCATCGTTAGAAAGCGTAAAGAGAAGACTCCATATAGACTGGTGGTGCGAGGGCTGCGGTAAATGTGTAAAGAGATGTAAGCAGGGAGCACTTAGTATTGTTGATAAAAAAGCTAAAGTAATGGAAGATAAGTGTGTTTTATGCAGTTATTGCGCAAGTGTGTGTTCGTCGTTTGCCATTAAAGTTTGCTGATAATGGATATTATTGGAGGTTTGTATGAGGATAATGGGCATTGACTATGGAGACAGCAGGATAGGAATAGCAGTTAGTGACCCTTTGGGATGGACAGCTCAAGGGGTGGAGACTATTAACTGGAAATATGATCTGGAGGTTCCTATAAAGAGGATATCTGAATTGATTAAACAATATCAGATTCAAAAGCTAATCATTGGTTTTCCTAAAAACATGAATGGAACAGTAGGCCCAAGAGGAGAAAAGACTTTAGAGTTTATTGATCTTTTAAAAAATAAAATAGAAGATATGGAAATCATCAAATGGGATGAAAGATTGACTACTGTTGCAGCAAACAGGACAATGCAGGAAATAGGTGTAAAAAAGTCAAAAAAGAAGCTGGTTGTGGATCAAATTGCAGCAGTTTATATATTGCAAGGCTATTTGGACAGCCAGACACAAAAATAATTCTTAGAAAATTATTACCTTTGTTTTAAATGAATATGTATGATGCATTAAAGGAAAAATATTAGTTAGTACTACTGGAATTAATAAAATGTTATGGTATAATTTATATTTATAATGGCTAACGGGAGGTATAGACTATGACTGAAGAAAGAGATGACCTGGTTGTTTTGGTGGATGAAAACGGAGAAGAAGTTGAATTTGAACATTTGGATACCATTGATTTTAACGGTAGCGAGTATGTAGTTCTCTTACCCGTCGATCAAGCTGATGAAGAGGCGGATATGGAAGAGGTAGTTATTCTTAAGATTGAACATGGTCCTAATGGAGAGGATAGCTTTATAACTGTTGATGATGATAGCGAACTGGATGCTGTCTTCGAAGAATTTAAGACCAGATTGGAAGAAGAATACGAGTTTGAAGAGAGCTAAAATTTGAAGAATGCCCGGGCTTGGTAGAGTTTTGTACTTAAGCTTGGGTTTTTTTTATTATTACAGGCCGGGAGTTTCATGAGTTTTGAACACTAATGTATTCTTTGGATTTCCGGTTTATGTAAGAGGATTTTGAGAATTCTTGTAGAAGTACTAATTGTATACTTAACAAAAGATAATGGGGGATTCAAATGCTTAAGGTTTCAGTATTAAGTAAGTGTATTTTGTTATCATTATTGGTTGCTTTGATGGCTTTTACCACAGCGTGCAGCCAAAGCAGCAGCACAAGCAGCAGTTTGGATAATGAAGGCTCTAGCGCAGCAGCTACTCCCTATGAAGGTCCGCCGGAAGACAATATCAATTCGGATCAGGTTCAGCCTGAAGCAAGCAGTAGTCCGACACCAGGGGAAAAAGACAATGCAGAAAAAACCTTTGCAGTTCCAACTGAAGGAGTAAGGCCATATGCTGTGATGATAGATAATGAGGGTACCAGGCCTTTGCCGCAGGGAGGTTTGAACCTGGCACAGGTTATTTATGAAATGATTGCAGAGGGCGGAGAGACCAGGTTGATGCCTGTTTTTTGGGAACAGAATCCTACAATGATAGGACCTGTCAGAAGTTCAAGACACTATTTTCTGGATTACTCAATGGAACATGATGCAATTTACGTTCACTTCGGGTGGAGTCCAATGGCTATGAAGGATATTCCAAAGTTTAAAATAAATAATATCAATGGTGTTTCAAATGGCGGGGAGATATTCTGGGACTTGACAAAAGACAGGGGAAACTGGCAGGACTCATATACTTCTATGGAAAAAATAAAGGGCTATGTAGAAAAGGTTAAATACAGGACGAAAACAGAAAAGAAGCCTGTATTCAAGTATTCCGGCGAAGATTTGGAGCTGGCAGGCGACATGAAGGCCGAAAAGATTAGCTTGAGATACTCAGCAGGGTACACTTGCGGGTTTACATATGATTCTGACAAAAAGTTGTACCTAAGGCTTAGAAAAGGCAAACCCCAAATGGAAAGGGTATCAGGTGAGCAGCTTACAGCGAAAAACATCATTATTCAAAAAGTTAAAAGTTATTCTATAAAGGGCGATGATAAAGGAAGACAGGAAGTCAATACCGTTGGCAGCGGAGAAGGCTTCTTTGTTACAAACGGCAAATATATAAAGATAAGCTGGTCAAAGCCGTCAAGGACTGAAAAGACCAGGTATGTTGATGGTGAAGGAAATGAAATAGTACTTAATCCAGGGCAAACCTGGGTTCAGATAGTTCCTGCAGCAGGCAAGGTAGAAATTGAATGACAAGCTTTAATGTGTTTAAAGAAGCATAAAAGAGGCATATACTGCCTCTTTTTATTAAATAACATATTTTTATAACTAAAGTATAAGTTTTTGAGCCTTTGACAGTGAGGTGTAATAAGTGTTTAAAAAGCCTGTTAAAAGAATTGAAAGGCGTAGGGGACCCGATATCTGGGTTAAGTCCATAGGTTGGGCAAAACTTACTGCGTGGCTTTTAGCCCTATCTATTGTTATCATACTATCAGTTGCTAAACCACAGATTGAGACTTTTTTTGACAGGATGTTCCAAGTAGCTGTTGGAAAAACATGGAATTATAGTTTGGTGCAAAGGGCTTTATATATGACAGTTTTATTGTTGTTTATTTGTATTAGTGCACTTGTAATAAACTCTAAAAGAAAAAGACGGAAGGACGACCATTATAGTATTTCGCTTATAGCTTTCGGAGTATTTTCAATAGTAATAATTATAGTGTACTTGTTAAATGTCCTTTAAAACTTTTCTGATTATTAACAGAGTGCTTACAAATAGGATGGGTTTTATAGTTTACTTGTTTATACCATACTAATTTTGGAAACCATAATATAAGTTGGTGTTGCT
>JBMOLK010000185.1:0-9976 GCA_049325575.1 Bacillota bacterium
ATTGTGAAGGTGTAGGTGGTGGTACAGATGTAGTAGTGGGTGTAGCCACGGGTGTTGATATTACTGTAACATACTGATATTCATAGGCTCCAATATCAACCCCTTTACCCGATGGACGGGTATTTCCGTCAAAGTCCTTATCCGGGGATAATTCAGATAAACCTGCATCAATTACCTGTGCCCCAGCTTTTAGATGCAGATTCAGACCTGCATAATCAACAAATAATTCATTATAATCTGTGATTTTATAATTATGATCTGAAGTTGTTCCTTCCTGTATAGCATATGAAGGTGCAATGTTATTTCTTACAATACAGTTTTTGCTTGGCTCGCCGATCTTGGTAGGATTTACTCTGATCCACGGAGGCCCGGGCTTTACATTGTTAAGGTCAACAACAGTATTGTTTACTATTTTACAGTTAACCCCTCCATATATTGAAATACCATGCCAGTGATCTACAGCTACTATATTGTTCTCTATAGTCCAATCTATGTATGGTCCGTCAAACAAGCCTATCCCTTGCAACGTTCCAACAAATGGCTGATTTGGGTCTTCATTATTTATAAATAAGTTTCCTCTAAGGGTTACTCTTTCTGGCGGATCGCCATTTACAGCCCAGGATTGGAATCCATCATCATGGTTTCCGTTAACATCATAACAGTTTTTTATCACGTTTCCTTCAAACAGTAAATCGTCTGCAATCCCCCTCAAACCATCACCGGCAAAATTCTCCACTGTATTGTTCCTGACAATAGAGTTGTTACCGCTTACAGAAATCCCAAAGTTGACATTCTTGAGATAGTTATTTTCAATACTTATATTATATCCGAATGATGTAATACCGGAACACGACTTGGTATTCCAATCGTCAGCAGTCCATTTTGATGTATCCTGAACCGAATAACCCGTACAGCCTTCTATAATTATATCGTAAGAAGAACCGCTGTATCCGTTTTTTGCAATATTAATGATGTTTCCTTTCTGGTATTGTTCTGCAAACTCTGGACTTATAGTCAATCCCTTCAAATGCCATTTGGAAGCTGAAGTAATAGAGATGCCGGAAAGTTTCGGAGTATGGCTCTCTTGCGCCTTTATAGTTATATAGTCAGGATTATATGCACGTAGAATTGAAAGCTGCCCATGGTAACCGTTCCTTAGAACAATTGTGTCCCCCGCCTTTACAGGGGCTCCTTCATTCTTTTTTACCAGGCTGCCGGTTCCGTCATAGGGATAAGACTTTGGTTGAAACGTTTCAATCAGGTTATTTTCTATTACTTCCTGCAAAGTGCTCCATGGCTTGTCGTAGCTGCCATTGTTGTTTATATCGCCAATAACAGGATCAATATAAAAAACGTTGTTTGCTGAAGCTGAAACTGTATTTGCAGATAAATCACCCACGTTGAAATGACCGATCTGCAGCATCAGTAATATTACCAGAATCATGGAAAATAACTTCTTTGTCAACTTCATGATACCAACCTCCCCCATTTCCTATATTTACATTATCACAATGAAGCTGACTGCGTCAATGATACTTTCCCGGTTCTGAAAGCAGCCTTGTTATTTTGGTGTACTTACATCATAACCAAACAAACTGAGCGTCAAGATCAGCTTTTGGAACGAAACATACTGTAGATGGTCACACCCTGAATTTTTTTTTGTGCCACCAGTTGATATCCAAACTTGTTGTAAAGCTTTACATTTTCCGGATTCTCAGTATCAAGCCCAATGCCAGTTGATAAGGGATCTTCATCAACAAGGCTATGGATGTATTCCAATGCTTTTCGGCCAAGTCCCCGACCTTGCATCTTAGGTTCAACACCCATAAACACCAGATAATGATGAGGAGATTTAGGTCTCACACTTGTTGTGAACCTCATATATTCATTAATAAACCCAAAAGTCTTGAATGGAATCTTAAACATCAATCCTAATCCACTTACCAAAAACCGTAATTGCCGCATCAATGACACGCTTTTAATACCTGATGGCAATTCAACATTTGCTACGGTTACCCACTGTTCATCCATCCTTTCTCCAATCAACTGCTCATTCAACATTTGACTCTTGTTGATAAGAAACTTAAAAAATACATTCATATATTGTCTACGGCGTTCACCTGAAAACAAGTACACAAACATTGGATCCTTTTCAAAGGCATTTATAAGTAGATTACAGATTTCAGAAGTGTGATTGTTTGTTATTGTATTCATAACACACCTCGTTGACTAAAATGGTTTACAGCAAAGCTGAATATGACTTTTATAATAAATAGCAAAAGTATTATAAGAATCAATAATTGTGTTCCCTGTCCTAAGAGAAATAACCCCATTAACCCAATAGTCATCAGTAATCCCCCAACAGATCGCTGAATGGAAAGTTCATTTAATGCATTAACGATTAATGCACTCACAATTGTATAAGCCCAAACAACAACACATATCCATAAACCAGTCTGTAAAACAAAACCTATAATTAATGGCTGGACATGGATAGCAATAAATACAAGTCTTGCTTTTGGTCGATCCTGATAGTGCCGATTGGTTGAAAATGTCAGATTTGCAATCACACCGCCTGCAATATCAAGATACAGCAGTACAAGTACAATCAACTGGTACCAGGCGTATTGCTGCCATTCTTTAAGTGTAATCATCCCAACTGTAATGGCAGAAACAATGGTAAAAGCAATGATTAACAAGAGCTCAATTATATTTTGTTTCTCTCCAAACAGTTCATGAAAGAATTTAGGTATCATAACGGTTTTCATTGAAATCCTCCTCGTATAAATTCAGATATGCTATCAACTTGTAGTTTCCATACTTCAAGATAGGTTTTTGGTGAGCCACCCAAAAGAACATGCAAACCAATGCCATCCAGCGTAGTGATAATTAGTGTTGCGATGGACTGAATCAACTTGTCGCTTAAATGGTCTTTAATAATGACTTTTAAATCTGAAATCAGTTTAACCTTTGTTAGTTCCAGAAACTGATCAATCATTTTACGATAATTTTCATTAAATAAGCTTTCATGATAAAACGATAGAAAAACACGGTATACCGGCAGCTGCTCTCCTGCTACTTGGATTATGGCTTCACCCAAAGCCATCAGGTAGCTCTTGACTGTTTTAAATTTACTGGCATCTAGGGAATGCTCCATCGATTCCATAACCCGTTTTAGTATAGCCTCAGATAGATTATCGACGGATTTAAAATGATGGAATATGTTGCTCTTGCTGACACCAGCCTGTTGTGCCACACTAGCCGCTGATATACCAACCAACCCTTTATTCGAAATAATCACTAATGCTGATTCCAGTATTTTTCGTAATGTTTCTTCGCCCTTTAATATTCTACCGTCACTCTGCATCATGGTTTACCTCCGCTATATTATATTATTATTATATAACTAACCGATCGATCAGTCAAATTTTTTTACTAAATTAAATAAGCACTTAGATATAGCAAAAGGGTGCACTCACTTGGTAAAATATATTCGCCAAAACACAAAATACCTAGATGAGAGCAACCCTAATGCATGATAAGATTATTCCTCCCTTAATTTACATCTACATCAGTTTCACTGTGCAGCTATAAACGGTAAATGAGGTATAATCTTAAGTATATATCTTTTTAATATTGTAAGATCGGTTGAATCAACTTTGTAATCCATATTTAAATCTGCAGCAAAAAGGTCATCTTCAGCCGGTAAGCTATTAACAATTTTAAGAATATATCTCTTCATTAACGTTAAATCAGTAGAGTTAACCATATCGTCATTATTCAGGTCACCAATAATACCCACAGCAGGGCTCGGCGAAACTGGTGGAGGGGTTACTGTTGGAGTAGGTGTAATTCGGCTTAAGTCTTTGTATTCATAAAATATTGATGCAAGTTGAGGATCTCTGAATTTTAATTCACTTCTTGAATAATACTCACCATTGTCCCAAAACATAGGACAAAATCCCAGATCATAAGCAGTTTTACAAACAGTTGAGATATAACGTCTTACACTTTCCGGATCCTTATTTCTTATGACAGTGCCATATTCTCCTATGATGACAGGAACAGCGTTATTTGCAAACTTATTTTTCATTTTCTGAAAATCAATTTTAACCTGATTGATTTCTGCCTCTGTTCCCCATGTATATGCAGCCTTGCCCCATGAAGCATCCTCAGTAAGAATTGTAAAAGTAGCAGGAGTATAATAATGCACTGAGATTATTAATTTATTACTAATGGTATCTTGAGGCATTTTAAAGCAGTCATCAATAGTAAGATCAATATCTGTTGCATATCCGGCAATAAGAAGACAGCGGGATGCATTATTTCCTCCAGATGCCCTGACTATGTCAACAAATCTCTGATTAATGTTATTAAGTATGTTATATGCACGTGTTTTATCCGCTCCGGTTGAACCACTCCATCTGTTCCAGATAGTGTCCCAGTGGCCCTCTTCGTTGAGAGACTCAAAAATCAGATTTTGAGGATAATCCTTGAAATTATTGCTTATTTGAGTCCATATTGAAGTATATTTTTTCATAGCTTCATCATACTCAGTTGCAAATTTTTCAAACCAACCGCCATCCCAGTGAATATTCACAATAACATACATATCATTATCTGAGCAGTAACCAACTACTTCCTTTACCCTATTAATTAACTGCTGGTTGATAGTGTAATCAGGGGCCATCATATTTGACCAGGCCACCGGAATTCTTATGGACTTAAAGCCTGCAGCACGAATACCGTCAATCATTTGCTTTGTTGTAACCGGATTGCCCCATGCAGTTTCATAGTTTGTTATCGAGCTTGGATTTATCCAATCACCGCACGCTTCAAGCGTATTTCCTAAATTCCAGCCTATCCCCATATCTAGAACAGTTTCGGTAGCTGTTTTGTCATCATACACAGATGATACTGCAAATACATTAGGCACAAATAGTGAAGCTGCCAAAAGTGTTATCAATGACAACAAAGACACTATTTTTATAAAATTCCACTGCTGTTTCATACTAATAACCTCCCTCTAATATCTTTAAACACTTGTATACTCTCGTTTAATTTTAGAAAGTCATGAATGTTCAAATGAGTCACAAACCTCCTCTCCTACAAATACTTGGGTGAAACTCTAAATTCTATCATCCTGTTTTGTCAGCTGACTTCTAAAACTAAACAATTATAACCGCATAACAAAAAATATTCAGAAATACTTGAATGTTATATTATATACGTGAAGTTAGTATTGTTTAGTGTACATGAATAGAAAAGTGTACATGAATAGAAAAACTATCAAAAAAGCCAGCTAAGCCTTACATAAAAGGACTCTGAAGTGATTATATTAGTTACTCTGTAGTCATTTTCAGCGTCAGGATTGGAGAGGTGTTTGTTTTATCTAAACATTAAAGTACTGGTAAAATAAATTTAAAAGTCTATAGACTTGAACTGAATTTTTGTATAGAATAGTCGTAGCATTTCTCAAAGTAGCTTATATTTGAAAATTGAAAGGGACTAAATGTTTTAGTAGGGTAAAAGATATTTTTCATTTGATTGATAATTAAATAATGAAATCTTTACGAATTTTATAAAAAACGTTGCAAATTTTTGCTATATAGTGTAATATTATGTAGCATTATTTTTTGCAATTATATTTTATAAAGATATGTGAACTGTTTTTTATTATCTCAATTTGCGAAATGAAGTTTTCAATAGTTTTTCTGCAATAATGTTAGTTTTCCATTTAATAGGCTTGGGTTTTTTTATTTATACATATATTTCTAATTATAAAAATAGTGTTGGGAGGAGATGTAAAAATGAAAAAAAAGGTTATGTTGAAAGAGAAGCTGCTGAGGGTATCTATTGTTCTTATCGCACTATTTACAGCCACGATCTTTTTTGTCACGGATAACAAGGTTAATAATTTAGTGGATAAGAGCATATCAGCAAAAGTGAATAGCATTTCAAACCTGGGGCTGGATATCATCAAAAGCAAATATGATGGCGATTGGAATGTGAAGGATGGCAAGCTGTTTATAGGAGAAAACCTGGTAAACAATAATTTTGAAGTTGTAGATGCAATTAAAGTAAAAACTGGTTCACTTGCAACCATATATCTTGGCGATGAAAGAGTGGCGACAAGCGTACTGGATAAGGATGGGGAAAGAACAGTCGGATACATGGAATCAAATGAGGTGGCTGAAATCGTTTTAAAAAAAGGTGTTGCTTATGAAGGAACAGAAACTATTCTTGGTGAAAATTATGCCGTTAAATATGTACCTATAAAAGACAATGCAGGCAAAGTGATTGGAATGTGGTTTGTCGGTATGCCAAAAAGCCATGCTGGCAGTCAGGGCAGCAATATATTAGCGATGAGGGCTTCAATTGTTGTTTTTTCTATAATATGTGGTATAATAGGCTGCCTAATATTAATGCTCTATTCAAGAAGATTTCTTAATGATATAGATACACTTAAGGTTTCATTCCTTGAAACTGCTTCAAGCAGCAATAAAACACAGCGCAAGGTTTTATTGCTGTCGATATTCCTTATAAGTACATTTCTTATGATTTGGGTGACTATACAGGGTTTCACAATTGGAAATGTTGTTAATAAGCTTGAAGATAATAATATAAAAGATAGGTTGAATACCACTTCGGAATTGGGATATATGCTGATTGATGAGCTATATAAGGGAGATTGGTCAATTGAAGATAACAAGCTGTATAAAGGCATAAATTCTTTGAATGATAACCCTATAATAGTAGATAAAATCAGTTCCAATACAGAATATATTTCTACTATTTTTATGGGCGATACAATGATTTCTACAAATATTTTAAAGGCTGATGGGACAAGACCTATAGGAACAAAAGCATCTAATATAGTTATAGAGACTGTTTTAAAACAGGGCAAGGAATATATAGGAGAAACTACTGTTTTTGGCAAAAGTTGCATCGCAAGATATACACCACTCAAGGATAGCAGCGGTAAAATAATTGGTATGTGGGGTATAGGAGTTGAGAAAAAATTTTCCATTAATCATATAGCTGGTTTGAGGAAAGCAATAACTCAAATTAGTATATTAGCCATTATAATAGCATTTGCGACGTTTTTATTCTTGTCTATAAAGATGGTATCAGATATAAAGAACTATAATGTCAGCCTGCATACAAATGTGAATTAAAATTTTATACAACTAATACAGCAGCGGAAGATATTTCTATCGCTGCTGTATTTTTTAGCTAGTATGTTAATTATTTACACTCCTCTTTATTCGGGTGCAGCTTTTTCCACCTTTGAACAAACAAGAAGTAAACACCAGGCCCAAAGGAGAATAGCATTATTGCCAAACCACATGTAATTCCAAAGAATGTTCCAAATCCGGCACAACAGTAGCTTTTTGATCTGACAAAAATATGCGTAGGTATAGCGACCAAAAGTTCAATAACACTGCCCTTAAATAACTGGTGCCATAGCTTTTCAATGAAACTCTTTGGTTCTATCCTTTTACTAATGCGATAGAATATAATAGACCAGACTATCCAGGTAAATATCAGTACTACAACTCCATAGATCAAGCTGTTTACCCCTTCTAAAAACGCCGCTCCTTGAACTGCTTCTAAAATAGCAAATAAGAATCCTACTGCCAACAAAGCTGCCATTACTCCCGAAACAATTATCGGTAATAACACTGTTCTTCTGGATGTAGGTCTTTTAAATGCCACGTTCACAGGAAGTATAAGAAAAATCCATTGGGAAACAACTAATAACCCAATTCCTGCCCAATATGGCCATAATAAAAATATCTCCAATATACCCTCAACATTCTCCAAGTCAGAAATTGTTATTTCAAAGAAAGACAGATACAGTACTGGCACTGTAAGCAATACAATAATTAGACCAAATAACAATGAAACTATAACAGACCAATATCTCATTTTGATCACCCCATAATCAATTTTAAGCCAAATCGTTATATTTTGGTAGATGTCAAAAGTAATGTTTTTACTTCCAAAAGTCATTTGAGTAATCTTGTCCATTTTTAGCCACCTGTCCGGTCAAAATGAGCCACCCTTCCGTTTTTGAGTGAGCCAGCATTCCGGATAAAGTGAGCCATTACCATATAATCCTTTATAATGTATCCATGCATCAGTTTTATGATGTAAATACATGTAAAGGAGGTCATCATTATGACCGATTATCGTGAAATCCTAAGGCTAAAAAGCCTTGGGTTCAGTGAAAGGAACATTGCACTTAGTTGCCCATGTTCCAGGAACACCGTATCAAAGGTCCTAAAGAGGGCTGAGGAGTTGGATATTTCTTGGCCAATGCCTAATGAACAAACAAATGCGGTGTTAGAGGGTATGCTATACCCGAAGAATGGCAAAGGTATAACCAGTAAGAAGATGCCAAACCTTGCCTACATCCATAAGGAGCTACTTAAAAACGGAGTTAGCAAAAAACTCTTATGGACAGAATACATGGAGGAATGCCGCCTTAACAGGGAGGAACCACTCATGTATTCCCAGTTTTGCTACTACATTCAGCAGGATGAGCAGAAACGCCGTGCAACCATGCATATCGGACGTAAACCAGGTGAACAGGTCGAGGTGGATTGGGCAGGTGACCCTGCACATATTACTGATCCCGATACTGGTGAAATTATTGATGCCTATCTGTTTGTGGGAGTTATGACTTACAGCCAGTATGCTTATGTTGAGGCTTTTATCAATGAAAAACAGCAGGCATGGATAACTGCCCACGTTCATATGTATGAATATTTCGGCGGTGTAGCCAAAATCCTTGTACCTGATAACTGCAAGACCGCTGTAGTACATACCGGAGGCTGGTACAATCAACAGGTTAATACCGTTTACCACGAAATGGCGGAACATTATGGCACTGCTATTATTCCCGCCAGGGTCAGAAGACCAAAAGATAAGCCGAATGCAGAGGGTTCTGTAGGGAATATATCCACATGGATAACCGCTGCATTGCGAAATGAACAGTTCTTTTCACTGGCTGAATTAAATCGTGCCATTCGGGAGAAACTAGAAACCTTTAATGCCCGGCTTTTCCAAAAGAAAGAGGGCAGCCGGTTAAGTCTCTTCCGCAACGAAGAACTACCATTACTGGCACCATTACCTGCTACCCCTTACGAACTGGCGGAATGGAAACAAGCCACCGTTCAGTTCAATTATCACATATCCGTCGACGGAATGCTATACTCACTCCCTTATGAATACATAAAACGTAAGGTTGATGTAAGGATAACAGATAAAACAATAGAAGTTTTCTATAACCATAACCGCATAGCCTCCCATCGCCGTCTTTACGGACGTAAGGGACAGTACAGCACCATAGTGGAACATATGCCGGAAGACCACCAGAAGTATCTGGAATGGAACGGTGACCGCTTCCGCAAATGGGCTGAGCGGATTGGACGCAATGCGTATCAGGTAGTTGATGCAATACTTACCTCCAAACGTGTGGAACAGCAGAGTTATAAAAGCTGTATGGGGCTTTTAAAGCTAGCTGACAAATATTCAGTCGAGCATCTGGAAGTCGCTTGCAAGAAGGCACTTTCCTATACAGCCACTCCCAGTTACAAGAGTATCAGAAACATACTCACAACCGGGCAGGACAAGTCACAAATCGAACCGGATAATCCTGAAACCACACACAACAATCACGGCATTACAAGAGGTGCCGGCTATTATGGGAGGTAAACAACTATGACAAACCAAAGTACGATCGATAAATTAATTGAAATGCGCCTAACTGCCATGTCAGATGCATTCCGTAACCAGCTGACCGATGTCAAAATGAAGGAAGTTCCTTTTGAGGATCGTTTCGGTATGCTGGTAGACATTGAGTATAGTAGCCGAAAAAACAACCGTTTAAAGAGATTAATTAGGAATGCTGAATTCGACCAGCCAGATGCCAGCGTCATGGACATTGATTACACATCTGGACGCAAGT
>JBMOLK010000186.1:0-4004 GCA_049325575.1 Bacillota bacterium
GACTCAAGTTCTTGGCAACCGAAATGATTATTTCGTTTAATTAGAGGTCTGATTATTTAAATTGGAATATAAATCATTCAACTCGTATGTGAAAAAGTTACACGACAACTGTCTTGACAAACGGCGAAAGCCTCCAAAATTCCACTATATCAATTGATTAATTCCTACACATGTAAAACAATTTGTGGCCTTCTATAAGAAGTGGAATACCAACACTCAATATGTAATCCTAATCATATTAAGCAATAGAAAATTCATATCCTATTGGCCATCTATTCTCATTAAAATTTATCGTATATTCACCGTACACATCTTCGCAACTATCTCCATCAGTTCTAAAAGTAATTTTGAACCCTGAATGTGAAGACTGTTCTGGACCGTATGCATATTTCCCAAAATATAAACTTTTAACAACATATTCTTTATCCGTTGGTATTCCCCATTTATTTAATCGGTCTTTTGCTATACTCAATACTTCTTCGTAATGATTTTCTAAAGTATCAATAGCATAATTATACCATTTTTTATCTGGATTCAGTTCATTTCCTTGAATACTAATCTCTATATCAGAATTCTCTACACTATAAAGCCACCAACCATTATCTGGGGTTGACCTAAATTCATAAAACCTATATTTTTTTATTTCCATCTATTGTCCCCCTTCAAAACAAACTTTCCATATGTACTTCCATTACAGTTCACTATTGGTCAACCGTAAATATGACATCTCTATTGCTTTTTGCAACATTCTCATAAAATTCCTTAATACTTTCAAACCATTCCCATGTATACTCAAAATCCTCGTCATTTAGTTCTCCCTCATAATCATCAGTAATTTTGTTATATAAGTCCCGTAACTTTTCCTTACTTATTGATGAGATTTCTTTTGCAATTTCCTTAACCAAGTCATTATTTTTAAATGATACATAGTAATCTGGTTCAGTATTTAAAATTTCTCCACCGAAAATTACAGAATTTAAAGGTACTTTCCCACCAAACAGTTCAAGTTTCCCATCTGAAAAGCATCTATGTATTGCATCCCACGCCTTATCAGTCTCACATAACCAATCTTCATCCCATTCTCCCTCAATATTTTCTTGAATGTATTCAACCAATTCATTATCATTTTTGCAACTTCTTAATTTTTTTGATTCAGACTGTTCAATAGCAAAAAGTACTCCTCGACATGACATATGTCATCCACCTTTCTACCTGAAAATTAATTATTTTTATAATGAAAGAAACTATTCCTTCCAAATAATATCTACTAAATCTATACTATACAGTTTGCTGCCTACTCTTAAAAGAAGCCGTGAACCTCTACAGTCAAAATTATCTGCTGCAATGATTTTATCATTTTCATCTGTAAAAGTAATGAGTCTCGTTTCTTTCAAATTACCACCTTTTCCAAACTCAAACAAGCGGTATTCATCCCTCTTGTCATATCCACCTCTAAATAGAACATATCTGTCATAAATCAAAAACCCATCTGCACCTGATAATTTAGGGTCAAAGTAATCAACTTTTTCACCTTTGATTTTCCCCAGAAGTAAATCAGTGTAGTAGTAAAACCAAACTTCATTGTCACTTACTACATTAAGAGCATAACAATCGCAAATAAAGTGACTATCAGTATTATTGTGAATGTAAATTGACTCTCCTTCCTGGTTCCATGAACGCAGGCCATATGAGCCAATAGGGTTATGCCAGCCATAGTTTCCAAATACCCCTTCATCAAAGTAACTTGTCCATATTACATTCTTGTCAGTTACCTTCATGTCCTGTATACCATCACCAAGCAGAAATTCTTTAATGAGATTACCGTTCAAATCAAATATCTTGCCATTTAAATCATACTTATTCCGACCGTAATATCTTGACCTTGCACAAGCAAGTAGCAGCCTGTCATTGCCTGTAGGCTGCACTAAATGATAGTTCCATTTTTTATTATCTATATTAACTGTATATACATTGTCCCATTGAACAATTAACACTTTATAATTATGTAGTGTGGATGTTTGAATTTGCGGGAACATGCCGTTTATTCTTGAAGGAATATTGTTAACTGCCAAAATGTAATATCCATTATCAGCACCTATAGCTATGCACACAATTTTATACCCATCAAGATGTTCTTTTATGTCACAGACCATATTTGCAGGGTATGTAGCACTTTTAACAAGCATAAAACACCTCCATAAAGTAAGTTTTACCAAACATACATTCGTGTTCTGGTATCACTTTCATCGATGTATTCTATTTCTTTATAACCTTTATCTTCAGTGTTTTCAAATAATTTCTCAACTATCACATCATTCTTACAATATATATCAATATAAACACTGTCAACAACTAACACAATCAATTGGCAGGTACTATTTATAAAATCTTGATAAGTAGAAATTTCAGAAATAGATACAGCATCTGGAAATGCTTTGAATTCTGCAAAAATCATTACATAATCATTGGAATTAATAATGTCTACAAAATCCTTTCCTTGAAGAATATTCTCATTAAATAACGATTTCCCGTTAAATTCTCCCCCACCTGATATATATATTTCATCACTATTGATATGCCAGTAATATAACCTACAGTCAACTGGCTTAAGTATATCAGATATTAATCTTCCGTATCGGTTTGGAACTTTAAACCTCACTCCTCTTCTCATACTTTCTCTCCTCAATCTAATCCTCATTTTCTGGGTTATGCTTAAAAGAAATATGTTCAGCCGAAACAATAAATTCTACTAAATCCATATTCTCATTTTGAAGCAAGACATGCAATTCATATTTGCCATTAACTTTGTATATTTCATCATAAAGCCACCATGAGTTTTGAAGTAATGCCTCTTGTTTTATTATCTTATAATTTTCAAACTGCATTTCACTTATGTCTGTAAAGCCTCCTGAATTATTAAATAGTACTGTTAAAAATTGTTCCGTCTGCTTTACCTCAATAATAGTACAATCGTGAAAGTTTATTTTTTCAACAATACTTCTGTCAAACGATTCCAATGCTTTTTTATAATATTTTTCATATTCTTTTATGGTTCTCTTTACAATCTTTTCATTATCCTCACAAAATCCATTTACATCGTCTATTACTTGTCGAGACGCTTTGTCTAATATAAAAACCCGAATATCTGCTATTTTTTTTAATATTTCTTCTGGCAGCAAATTTTTGATGTGCTCTTGGTTATAAATAAACGCTTCCTGAAATTGCTTTGATGCTTTTTCCCTATCAAATGGTTCGGGTGGAATGTATGTTTCTTTTGCTGCTTCACGTTCTTTCTGATATGAGGCTCTTAGTACTGATATTTCCTCTTCTGACATTTCCTCATTAAAAAAATCAGGGCTCATTTCTGCGGGATAAATATCATCAAAAGTACATGAAGCAACTTCTTCCTGCAAAACCAGCCACTCCATCAATTTTTGATTGTATAGTTGTTGAAAATATTCCTCTGAGAAAGATTCTGCTTCTTCCTCTTCCTCTAAGAGCAGATGAGCACTAGTCTTTTGACACAACTCATACCATTCTTTAGTAAAGTAATTCATTATTTTAATTTACTCCTTTACAAAAAGACCTTATTGTTTATATATAAAGGCCTCTAATTATAAGATTTTGAATTATTAGTTCTTATAACTCAAACCCATCAAAACGATATGTTTTGGTTTCTTCTTTATCAATATACCCCCAAAAAGTTTCCCTCCTATTTGGGTTTAATAGATAATCATGATAGCAAATACAATCTTCAGTATTAAACGTGAATTTGACATCTCCTTCAGCATATAAGATTAGTTCACACGCTCCATAAGGAAATGCTATAGTAACATCAAATATATATTCGTAGCAGTTTGAAGTAATTTTATCTATATTCCATTCTCTATTAAATGATAATGTATCTCCGTTTCTATCCTTAAAGAACGTGTAGTCTCCTTTAACTTTCATATCTAATGGAGAAATACTTATTTTTCCACCAACAACATTTTTAAATTCTATCT
>JBMOLK010000186.1:4014-9850 GCA_049325575.1 Bacillota bacterium
TAACAACTCATTTTTAGAAACATCAATATATTTATGCCAGTCAAAATTATCAGGGATAGAAGCACCCCAAATCTTAAATGCAAGATTTTCAGGTAACTTAGTCGGTATATCAAAGAAAATTGTCTTACTGTCATAAAAATCAATAGATTTATAATCATCAAATACTTCTTTTGTTAAATCAACAGTTAGAATCATAAAAACCTCCGATTCTGCAGCATATCAATTATTAATCCCACCATAAGTTAAACAGTTTATACCCTTCTCTAAGTGGTGAAATACGCTCATATACTTTATCATTGTGGTCAACTTCGCCTACATCACTTGGAAATGCCTCTCCAAACCATTGATATATTTGCTTTTTATCAGCATTTGTCGAAATAAAAGCAGTATCAGAATAAGCACACTCATCTTCTATATCATTTATTAAAATCCAGATATCTTCAACATTTTCTTCTGCCATAATTCTCTTAAATATCAAATAAAATTCATTTACATCAATATCTTTAGTACATGCATTTGCCGCAAAAGAGCCCTTATCATTGTTTCCATCAAAAAAATCATCAATTGAAACCAAAACATCATTATCATAAGGAGGTCCAACGCCACCTTGTTCTTCTATTTTTCTTAAAAGTTCTTCTTTCAGAGTAATTACCTCCTCGCAAGCAATTCAATTAATCTAAAAAAACTCATTACTACATTTATTTATTAATTCCAATCAAAAATAAATGAATCCCATCTCACAGATTATGATACTTTTATATCGCTTTTCTCTACTGAAATAAACTCAATTTTATTGCAATAGAAATTTATATTCTCACTTTCAATATCTCGTACCCAATATCGTGCAACACACCATCCGTCGTCTTTTACATCTAATATTGCAAAAAGACTAAGTTGAACTAATCCGCCTCTTGAAGAAAGGTCTAAATTTTGAACTTCATAAAACTTAAGCCTTAACTTATACTGGTTTCCGTCCATTGCAAATATTACAAACCCTATATCCATATTAAATATATCTTCATAGTATTCATTTTTCTCCAAATCATAATGAATCTCACAAATATATTCAATATTAATCCAGGAAAAATCTTTTAAGACTTTATTTATTGCTGCTAAGCACTCTTCTTGGGTCATGGTTACACCTCTGAATTCTTAATCAATACTATATGGCTCCCTACAATCAAATGCTTCAATATCAACGTATATTGGACTATAGTCATTCCTACTTTTTATTAATATCCATGAATAAGGGTTAATAGTATCGTCACCTATAATGGCCTCACAATTGAGCGTTTCACAGAATTCTCCTACCTTATATATATCATGGTACAATTTCTTTTCCTTAGGTAAAAGAGATTGGTCTCTTAAATAAATACTTATACTAAAAGGAAATTCCGTCTTTGAAACCCAAGTTTGACATACTATACGGATACTATCACTTATAGTACCCTTAATATCATCTATATCCTTTACAATTAATATTTCGTTGGCTACCACTGGAAAAACAGTACATAATCCCTTTACTATTTTATTCTTGGTAAATATTCGGCTTATAATAATATCCTGCCACATTATAAAAACTCCTTAAAGCATTAAGTTATTGTATGATATGCATCTTTAGCAATCATTTACACCAAATTATCCCAAAAATTATTATTCCATAAATGCCATTGATATAATAATAAACACACTAAGCACTAAAGATAGTCTGCTACCTATTTTTGAGCCGAAATCATTTTTGTGTTTTTTACCTATAAGCCATGCTGGTATTAAAAAATTAAAGAATAGAAAATGGTATAATGTATTCCACTATTGCCATTAGACCAGGCTTCCAAGCCTATTAAGTTTAGAACTCTATCACCTAAGCAAATGTCTTTGCCAAATGAAAATGAAAATAGTATACCTAAAATGCATAATAATATCGAAATTATACCTTTCCCAATCCACTTATTTTCTCTCATTATTCATCTCCTAACCTAAGTGTCTAAAATAATCAGAAAAATCTGTTTTACATTATCAAGCATTTAAACCTTTCTTGAAGCAGTAATTTTTCTTATCCGCTTTAAAATCCGCTTACCCTCATTAGGTTCAAAACGATTATCCAAAAACTCATTAACTTCCCGCAATCTTTTGGGTCTATATCCTGGACCACCACACCCACAAGAATGATAAGCAATACCTTCTTGATATAATATCTCAACCTTTTTCCACTGTTTTATATCACTATGTTTTGGTGCTTTAAAGTCATGTCCCATGTTACTCATTGGTTTTCTGCATTGCGGACATAAATATTTTCTATTTTTAACGTCCAGTTCTGATAATTCAACATCTGATTTCTGCTTATAAGACTTTCTACAATCAAAGCATGCGTAAATATCTTTATAAGGTCCATACATCGCATATCTACACATAACATTCACCTCTACTTTCACACTTAAAGGGAGTAAACATCTTAATTCATTATTCTTTGTTTTATTAAAAAACCGATTCTCTTATATCCCTTCTTACTCAATTAGTAATAAAATTATTCTCCTATCATTATATCATGCCGCCACCCTTTTTCAGCCAACCACTTAACTAATAACCCTTGAATTCTTAATCTATCTTCATGTTGGATAACTTCAACTTTTTGTTCTTTGATATAGTACCTTTTATCAATGTGCTTTGTTTCACCAAATACAAGAATATCAAGATAGTCACCCCCTGGCATCTCTGCATAAATTGGCACAATAGAAGTGTTTTCAACAAAATAAATTGTTGCTCCTCTACCATGACTTTTAAAATAAAAACCTGGCGTATGATAGTCTACTTTATCTTCCATAATATTTTTAAACACGTAATCTTCCATACTTTCACCTACTCATGAATCTTAAATGGTTATCTCACTAAGTTCATCTTAAATATATTTAAATTTATCATTGGCCAGTATTAATACCGCTTCCTTCAACTTTTGTGAATTATGCTCCTTTAAAATTCTAAGTGATACTAACCTTATATAGTCATCCTCATCCTGTAATCTCTTAAAAGCAATTTCCTGTGCCTTTTCTGTATCTATTCTATCTAATGAAATCAATGCTCTTCTTTGAACATACTTATTAGAATCATCTAACAGGTTCAGTAAATATTTTTTAAAACTAATGTTATTTTTTCTCCCTATCAATTCTGCAATCTGCCATCGTGCTTCTGATTGCATGTGCTTTATGCCTTTTTCAAACAAGAATTCTAAATCTTTGTCAGATAACTTAGATTCACACTCATCAAGTATTGTTTCAACCTCATTATCCAATGCCATACCTGTAAGTAGATAGTTAACCAACACCTCTGAACGTTCTCCAGATGCTAAAGTATTAATAGCGGTAAACAATAGGCTTATTAACGTATCCCAGTTAGAATATTCCCATTCTTCATTTCCATTTACACAGACATGTTGTTGTCAATAAAAAATGTGCAAAAAAGGCGGAGAAGTTTGAACAGGGTGATTAAACGATAAATATGCCATAGATAAAAAATCGAATCAGAATTTGGCAGTAAGAACCATATATGCTTTCTGGGTTGTTGATAAGAGTTTTCGAGCATAGTCTTTGACTGCTGTGTAACTCCCCTTAAAATCAAAGTCTCTGACTAGATCCTGATAGATACGCTGCCTTGAAAGCCCTTTGTTTAATTGAATCTCAATGAATTCACGGTGTTCATCCAACGCAGAAGGATGTGGCTTTTTGGTTAGTTGTTCTTCCCCCCTTTCTTCACTTTTAATCACTTTCCTTACTGTGTTTCTGCTGACACCAAGAGTTCTTGCTATGTGCGACTGACTGTACCCCTTTTTGTGCAGCGATTTGATTGTAGTTTGCATGGCTACCTCCAACATAATTAAATTTCTCCTTTCGGGAGAGTCACCAAGCAATTATGCCTCATACCCCGTTTGGTAGACACGGTAAACTCGTGTTATACTAAACATGAAGGGAATGGTCAAGGTGAGCAAACAATATAGTGTTGAATTTAAAATTGATGCAGTAAAAAGGATAGAGAAAACAGGTGAAAGTGTTGGTAAGGTCGCTGAGGATTTAGGAGTTAAGTCTAGCACTTTACATGGTTGGGTTAAAAAATATAGGAACTCAACTACAGTGCCCTTTCCTGGAAGCGGAAATTTATCCCCTGAGGATGAAAAGGTTCGAAGGCTTGAAAAGGAAATTCGTGAGCTTAAGGAAGAAAATGATATATTAAAAAAGGCGGCAGCTTACTTCGCCAAAAACCAGAAATAGAGAGGTTTAAGTTTATCAAGGCTAACCGTCACAAATACCGGATAGCGAAGCTATGCAGTGTGCTGGGGGTATCTAGAAGCGGCTATTATGCATGGGATAAACGTCCGGAAAGTGAAAGGACAAAAAAGAATAGGGAACTGCTTAAGGAAATTAAAGCAATCCATGAAAAGAGTGGGAAAGTATATGGTTCAACCAAAATAACAAAGTCTCTTAATAAGGTGCATGTAGATAAAGTTAATCATAAAAGAGTTGAGAGAATAATGAAGGAAAATGAAATTAGGTCTAAAGTAGCCCGCAAATTCAAGGCTACTACCAACTCCAGACACAACCTACCTGTGGCAGAAAACATACTTAACCGGGACTTTACTGTAAGTAGACCTAATCAGAAGATGGTAAGTGATATCACTTATCTGTGGACAGATGAAGGTTGGTTGTATATAGCAGGAGTAATGGATCTATGTGGTCAAAAAATTGTTGGGTTATCTATGGGAGAGAGAATGACAAAAGACTTAGTAATTAATGCTTTGAATTCCGCATATCTACGCTCTGGTAGGCCAACAGGAGTATTGCTCCACTCGGATAGAGGGTCTCAGTATTGCTCTAATGATTACCAAAATTTAATTAAGAAGTATGGTTTTGTATGCAGTATGTCAAGGAAAGGTAATTGCTGGGACAACGCTCCTATGGAGGCTTTTTGGGGCAAAATGAAATATGAATGGCTTGAGGACAAGCACTTCAAAACCCGCGAAGAAGCTCGTGCCGCTGTATTTGAGTATGTAGAGATATTTTATAACAGACAAAGAATTCATGAATCTAACGGTTATCTAACGCCAGATGAGTATTATTTAAAAAGAAAGAAGGAAGCTTCATAATATTTAGATAAAAACTTAAGTAACTGGATAACTTCTGCAACAGTATACTGAGAACGTGAAAAAAGTTTTTTAAGTGCGGTTTATAATGAGAAGGGGCCCATATGATAACCTGTTAAGGCAGGCCAGTTTATCATACCCCTCAGCCCTTCTTAAAAGGAATACCTACGGGGGTATGGTGGGCTGGCCTCACTGGCATGTAGTCATATGGGGGAGGCTTGTTGTAAACTGGATTCTTGAAAAAGTTTTTTCTGGGTTTGACAGCGTCTTTTTGACCTTTTTGAAGTAGAGAATTGTTATTGGTAACGATTCTATGATATTTGGAGAAAATTTGCGTGACAATGAGTTTTTACGAGTTCTATGTGTCTAATAGACTGGGGAAGCCGCACATCTGTAGAGTTTACACTGCCATTTCCATTTAAATCCGCAGCTTTTAAATTATCTTCCACCCTTTTAAACTTTATTTATCCAAGTAAAACTAAAGAACAAAAAGTGATTAGCAATGCGTTTTATCAATCCCAAAAAAAAGATGACGGCAGGATTTAAAACTCAAATCCTGCCGTCATCTTTTTTGTTTGTTAAATTTATATGTCTTTTGATAATCTTAGTTTAACTTATAAGGAAGTGAATTGATTATCTTAATTAAATATCTTTTCAAAATAGTATAGTCTGTTGAGTTTACTGTACCATCAACATTTACATCGGCTG